>JBILOA010000376.1:0-3134 GCA_044374735.1 Pirellulales bacterium
GCCCGCCGAGTACACCGCCGACCGCGTGGCCGGCCGGCCGGTCGTGATCACGACCACCAACGGCACCGCGGCACTGGCCGCCTGCCACGAGGCCGCCGCGGTGGTCGTCGGCGCGATCGTGAATCGCACCGCCGTCGCGGTGACGGCCCGCCGGCTCGCCGCGGCGCGGGGCTGCGACGCGATCCACCTCGTCTGCGCCGGCACCGACGGTCACGTCACCGAGGAGGACGTGCTCGCCGCCGGCGCCATCCTCGAGGCGGCGGGCTGCGACGAGCGGCTCGACGAGGCCGCCGAGGCGGCCCGTGAGCGGTTTCGGGCGGTTGCCGCCGCCGGCCGCGACGGCCTCGAGCAGAGGATCGCCACCGCCTTCCGCACCGCCCGCGGCGGCGCGAACCTGATCGCACTGGGCATGGAGAGCGACCTTGCGCTCGCCGCCGCCATCGACTCGCTCGCGGTCGTGCCGTGGCTCGACCGCCAGGCCGAGGCGCTCGTCGCAGCCTCGTGAGCCGCCCCTGCCGGGCCTCGGGCCGTCGGGTTACACTCGTCGCTCCCGATCGAAGCGAGCCTTTCCGCGAGCCGTCATGTCAAACCCCAACGACCAGTCCCGGATGGACAAGATCGTGTCGCTCGCCAAGCGGCGCGGTTTCATCTTCCAGTCGAGCGAGATCTACGGCGGCCTGAACGGCTTCTGGGACTACGGCCCGCTCGGCGTGGCCCTCAAGCGAAACCTGAAGGACGCCTGGTGGCAGGACATGGTGGCCGGTCACGACGAGTTGGCGACGGTCGCCGGGGCCCCGAGCCCCTACGAGATGGCCGGCCTCGACTGCACGATCATCATGCACCCGCAGGTCTGGAAGTGTTCCGGGCACTTCGATCTGTTTCATGATTGGATGATCGACTGCCGGGAGTCGAAGAAACGCTACCGCTACGACCACCTCACCGGCCGCTGGGCCGCCCACCGGGGCAAGCGGGCGTTCGTCACGACCGACGCCTCCGGCGACGACGTTCCTGCTGCGCTGGTGGCCCGGGCCCAGAAGTGCTTCGGCCTGCGGGCCAAGCAGGTCGAGGAGATCGAGTGGGCGGGCGACGCCGAGCCGCTCGCCGCCGCGGTTGCGGCCGGCCGGACCAGCCTGGCCGACTCGCTTGGTCCCGACGCCGCCGCCCCGGGCACGCTCACCGAGCCCCGCGAGTTCAACCTGATGTTCGAGACGCGGATCGGGGCCCTGGCGACGGGCGACGCCGACGACCGGGCCTTCCTTCGGCCCGAGACGGCCCAGGGGATCTTCGTCAACTTCAAGAACGTCTGCGACACCTCGCGGGTCCGCGTGCCCTTCGGGATCGCCCAGATCGGCAAGAGCTTCCGCAACGAGATCACCCCGCGGAACTTCACCTTCCGCTCCCGCGAGTTCGAGCAGATGGAGATCGAGTTCTTCTGCCGGCCGGCCGACTCGGCCGAGTGGTATCGCTACTGGCGGGACCGCCGCTGGAAGTGGTATCTCGACCTCGGCCTCACCGAGGGCAAGCTCCAGCTGCGGGAGCACGGCCAGGACGAGCTCTCGCACTACTCCGTGGGCACGGCCGACATCGAATACGGCTTTCCGTTCCTGGCCGAGGGTGAGTTCGGCGAGCTCGAGGGCATCGCCCACCGCGGCGACTTCGACCTCCGCAGCCACATGGAGGGCAAGCTCGTCCGCAAGGACGGCGCGCTCGTGGTGGAGACCGGCGACGACGGCAAGCCCCGGCACCGCGGCAGCGGCAAGGACCTCTCCTATTTCGACGACGTCTCGCGGGAGCGGTATGTGCCCCACGTGATCGAGCCCTCGGCGGGCGCCGATCGGGCCGTGCTCGCCTTCCTCTGCGACGCCTACCACGAGGACGAGGTGCCCGACGAGGACGGCAAGCCGCGCAGCCGCACGGTGATGAAGCTCCACCCCCGGCTCGCTCCTGTGAAGGCGGCGATCCTGCCGCTGGTCAAGAAGGACGGGATGCCGGAGGTGGCGATCGACCTCTATCGGCGGCTCAAGCGGCACATGGCCTGCCAGTACGACGAGAAGGGCTCGGTGGGCCGCCGCTACGCCCGCCAGGACGAGGCGGGCACGCCCTGGTGCCTGACGGTCGACGGCCAGACGCTCTCCGACCAGACGGTCACGCTCCGCGATCGCGACTCGCTCGTGCAGGAGCGGGTGCCGCTCGACGAGGTGGTGGACCGGTTGCGGGATCGGCTGGCATGATCCCCGCCATTGCCACCGTCTGCAGCCTCCAGACCCCGCTCGAGACCGTGCTCGAGGACTACGCCGCCGGCCACGTCGACGCGGTCGACCTCTGGCTCGGTCAGGTCGACGCGTATCTCAAGGAGCGGTCGGTCGGCGCGCTCCGCGAGCGGCTCGCAGGGCACGGGATCGCACCGGTGGCCGCGAGCTTCCAGGGGGGCCTGCTGACGAGCCAGGGCGAGGCGCGAGCCGAACACTGGAAGACGTTCGAGGGACGGCTGGCGCTCTGTCGCGACCTCGGGATTCCGGTGCTCGTCGTCGCCGGCGACGCGTTCGGGCCGCTCGGTCCCGAGGATCTCGGCCGGCTCTCCATGAGCCTCGCCGAGGCGGCCAAGCGGGCCGCCGACGCGGGGGTGCGGCTGGCGCTCGAGTTCGACGCCCGCGCGAGTTTTCCCAACAACCTGCAGTCGGCCGTGGCCCTCGTGGAGGATGTCGGCAGCCCGAATCTCGGCGTGTGCCTCGACTGGTTTCAGTGGACGGTCGGCCCGAGCAAGCCGCTCGACCTGTGGCTCTTGTCGCGGGAGAACCTGGCCCACGTGCAACTCTCCGACATCGCTGATCTGCCTCGCGAGATGGCCTCCGACGCCGACCGGATCCTCCCCGGCGAGGGCTCGTCGCCGGTGGACGACCTCGTGCGCCGGCTCGGCGAGATCGGCTACGGCGGGGCCGTGGCCGTCGAGCTCATGAACCCGCAGCTCTGGGGCGTGCCGCCCCGCCAGTTCGGCGAGATCGCGATCACGGCGCTGCGGAAGCTCTTGGGTCAGGCCACGATGGAGCGCCGTGGGTAGCGCAGGCCCGGGGTTGCCCATGCCCCCTCGCTGGACGCTCACTCCGGCCCTCCCGGCCTCCGTTCACTGCGTGTCC
>JBILOA010000377.1:0-3131 GCA_044374735.1 Pirellulales bacterium
AGCGCGGCCGAGAGTTCCGCAGGCGACGCGGCGTCGCCGACGGCGAGCACCGCCTCGGCCTGCACCAGGTCGAGCCGGCCGGCCAGAAACGCCCGCAGCGTGAACTCACCCCCGCGGGCCAGCCGGCCGCCGTGCCGGCAGGCCTCCGCCACCACGGCGGCGACGAGCACCGCCGACGCCGGCAGTTGCACCTCGGCGAGCGGGCCGCCCACCGGACCCGAAGGCCCTGGCCAGTGCAGGATCTCTACGGGAATCGGCCCCCAATCGCGGGCGAGTTCGCCGGCCAGTCGAGCCGTCACAAGCCGCCCGGGCTCGCCAGGCTTGGCGAACCCCGGCGGCTCGGCGGTGACGAGCGCCGCGAGCGCCGCGTCGAGCCCGTCGCCCGCCAACCGAATGATCGCCCGCGCCCCCGGCCCCACGGGCGTCGCCGCCGCCACGATCAGGTCGGAGGTGGAGAGCATGGAGGCAGAGGACCGCGAGGGCTCTGGATTGGAACCTCAAAATCTACCGAAAGGCAGGGACCAACCTTGGACTGCGAGGGGTTGCCCGTGCCCCAGAGCCGGCGTTGCTGGCAAGCGCAGGCAGGATGCCGGAGCGCAGCCAGCATCGAGCGACCGAAGGGCAGGATGCCCGCAGGGAGCGTCCGGGCGACGGGGACGGGCAACCCCGAGCCCTCTCAGAGGACCAAGCGTCACCGCCGCTTGCGGGCCAGCCGCTTCTCCCGGGTGGCGTCGGCGGCGGTCGGGCCTGCGGGCCGTGAAGCCGCATCGACCACCAAACCGCCTGCGGCCCCGGCCCCGGCGGGCTTCGGCAGCCAAAGGAGCCGCTCGGCGATGCCCCACAGGCTCGAGGCGATGAAGTAGAGACACAGGCCCGAGGGCACCTTGAAGAACATCAACGCCATGAACCACATCATGTAGTTCATCACCTGCTGCTGCATCTTCTGCTGCTCGTCGACCGCCGGCGGCATGAACAGCTTCTGCTGCCAGAGAAAGAGGCCGATGGTCACCAGCGGCAGAAGGTTGAGATACGGCCCCAGCCAGCCTTCGGGCGCGGCGAAGAACTGCGGCAGCATCTGCGACCAGTTCCAGAACATGTCGGGGGCGGCGAGGTTCGAGCACCAGCGGATCGCCGACGAGAAGAGCGGCGCCTCGCGGAGCTCGACGTCGGTCGCCAGGGCGCGATACAGCCCCATGAAGATCGGGATCTGGATGAACACCGGCAGGCAGCCGCTGGCCGGGTTGACGCCGTGCTTGCGCCACAGTTCCTGCGTCGCGATCGTCCGCTTCTGCGGATCGTTCTTGTATCGCTCGTTGATGACCTTCATCTCGGGCTGCAGCGCCTGCATCTTCTGCGAGGAGAGCGCCTGCCGCCGGCTGATCGGGAACATCGCCCCGCGGACCAGCACGGTCAGCAGGATGATCGCGATCCCGTAGTTGCCGATCACCGCGTGCAGGCCGTGGAGGAGCGCGATCATCGGCCGGGCCACCCAGCCGAACCAGCCGTAGTAGACGAGGTCGTCCAGGCCCGCGCCGGCGGCGCCGAAGCGGCGGAGCAGGTCGGGCTGCTTGGGGCCAGCGAAGATCGTGTAGCGGTGCCGCACCGGCTTGCCGGGCTCGAGGGAGAGTTCCTGCGAGACGATCCGCGGCGTCACATTGACCAGCTTCTTGCGGGCCTGGCCCTGCGGTTCGCCCACCGCGATCGAACGCACCTCGGCAAGGTCGGGCTGGTCGGCCTCGAGGGCCGGGATCACGGCCGATGCGAAGTAGAGGGCGTCGACGCCGGCGAACGAGAGCGGCTTGTCCGGGGTGACGGTCGTGGCCGGCCGCTCGAGCGTGCCGTCGAGCGTCTTGAGGCCGCTGATGAGCGCGCTCTCTCCCCCCACGAACCGTAGCGCGACGTCGCGGACGGCGAGGCTGCCCCAGAAGTCGTGCCAGACCCGCTGGGTGTACCACCAGCCCTCCGTCGGCAGGCCGGTGGGACCATCGAGGGCGTAGGTCACGACGGTCGCACCGTCCGTGGCCTCGAACTCGACGGCCAAGTCGAGGCTGTAGCCGGCGCCCTCGGCCGGGCCCGTGGCGTTCCCGATCCGATATTCCTTCGCCACCCGCAGCCCGCCGGGCAGGGTCCGCGTGAACCGCACGCCCCGGCCGTCGGCCGTCGCCTCCGACGCCCAGTCGACCTCGGCCAGACCCTGGCCTGCGATCTCCGACAGCACGTCGCGGCGGGTACGGCCGTCGCGTCCTTCGAGCGAGACGCAGAAGGAGAACGGGTCGTGGGGCCCGCTCTCGACATCGACCACCGGCTCGCCGCGAAACTCGGGCCGCACCACCTCCAAGGGCCGCCGGCCGAGCGTGGTCTCGCAGTCGCTCGCCGCGCCATCCCGCACGAAGCTGACGGCAGCCCGCTGCCCGGGCCGAAGCCCAGCCAGCACGTCGGCCAAGGCGGCCGGGTCGGCCGTGGCGGCACCACCCACGGCCGTGATCACGTCCCCGGGTCGCAGGCCGGCCTGCGCCGCGGGCGTGCCGGGCCCCACCACGCCGATCCGGCAGCCCCCGGCGACCGCCTCACAGGCGAGATGGCCCAGGTAGCCGCCACGGTCGTCCTGATCGTGAAACCGCTCGTCGGAAAGTTCGATCCGCTCCACGGCGGCGCCGCGGCTCGTGAGCGTGACGAGGAGCCGGGCCGGATCGGCGGGATCGAGCGAGCCGAGCGTGAACCGCTGCCGCGGGGCTGCCTCGCCGCCGGCTGCATCGGCCGCGTCGGGGGCTTCCTCGGCGGCCGCCGCTGCCTCGCCGGCAGCGTTGCTTCCCCGCTCACCGGCGGCGATCTCCGCCGGCGTGGCTGCGACCGCCGGCGGCTCCGGGGGCGGCGGGTAGAGCCAGGCCTGGAGCAACTGGCTGGTGACCACGATCGCTAGCGCGATGGCGAAGAACGAGACGTAGCGGCGTTCCACGACGGACTTCCAGGGTGATCAAGGCGGATGATCAAGACACCCCGGTGGCCGAAAGGCCGGGGGGATTTCGATGCCGGACGATGCCAGATCGAGGCCTGGAGTATACCGCGACGGCGGCGACCGGCGCTACCTTCCCTGCGCGAGCCGGTCGCCGAGGAAGTTGTCGAGATCGGGA
>JBILOA010000378.1:0-3119 GCA_044374735.1 Pirellulales bacterium
TCACGTGGGCCATCAAGACGCCGACGAAGGCCGCCATGCCGGTGGCGAACAAGACTCCTTCCTCGCCCCGCTCGAGTTCCGCCAGCTTCCGCTCGACCACCCGCTCGCCCGGATTGCCGTAGCGGCCGTACTCCTCGCGGGGCTCGTCCTGCTCGAGGTAATCGATCACCGCCTGGGTGTTGGCGAACGTGTAGGTGCTCGCGGCGAAGATCGGGTCGGTGATCGAGCAGCCCGGCTTTTGCCGTGCCTCGCCGGCATGGACGGCCGTGGTCGAAGGCCCGGGAGAGGCGTCGCTTCCCACGCGGCCGCGGTCTGCGGACGGCTCGGGAGCGGGGCGGGCAAGCATGCGCGGAATCCCTGCGGACGACTGGCGATGTGAGTAAACGAGTGTAGTCGTGCTCGGAAGGGGCGGCAATAATGCAGCCCGTCATCCGGAAGTCCCCATGCCCCGCTCCCGTTCGCCTGCCGCCCCCTCCGCCTCGCGGTCGCTCTGGCCCCCGCGCCGTGTGCTCGTGAGCGTGGCCTCGCTCATGGCCGCCACGGCGCTGGTGCGGGCCGGGTTGCTCGAGGCCGTCGTGGGCAGCATCGTCGATCAGGCGGTGCGGAACATCATCACGCTGATCCTTTGTTTCGCGGCGCTCGTCTCGCTCGTGCTCTGGTTCCTGCGGGAGAGCGGGCACGCGGCCTGGATGAAGCGGGCCCTGGGCTACGGCCTGTTGGCCGCCGTGCTGCTGGCCGTCGCCACCCTGCGGGTCGAGCGGGTGAGTGGCGACCTCGTGCCCGAGTTGCGGCCGCGCTGGCTGCCCTCGCGCGACCGGCTCCTGCCGGCCGAGGCCGCCGGTCGAGAGGCGGGCGGCTCGTGGGAGCCGACCCCCGGCGACTTTCCCCGGTTCCTCGGGCCCACCGGCTCGGCCGGGGTCGATGGGATCGCCCTCGATCCCGACTGGGAGGGCCGGCCGCCCCGGCTGCTGTGGCGCAAGCCGATCGGTGCCGGGTGGAGCGGGTTCGCGGTCTGCGGCGATCATGCCGTGACGCTCGAGCAGCGAGGCGACGAGGAAGTGGTGTCGTGCCGCTCGGTGGCGACGGGCGAGCCTGCCTGGGCCGTGCCGGTGCGGGCCCGGCACGAGACGGTGCTCGGGGGCGTGGGGCCGCGGTCCACGCCGACGATCCGCGCCGGCATCGTCTACACGACCGGCGCCACGGGCTGGCTGCACGCGATCGAGGGCGCGAGCGGCCAGGTTCGCTGGAAGAAGAACGTGGTCGCCGATCTCGGCATCGATGCCGCAGCCCACGCGGAGGCCGTGACCTGGGGCCGGGCGGGCTCGCCGCTCGTGACCGAGTCGCTCGTGATCGTGCCGGGGGGCGGCCCGCTCCTGAAACCCGGGCCCGACGGCCGGCGGGCCGTGTCGCTCGTGGCCTACGACCGCGAGACGGGCGAGCGGCGGTGGACGGCCGGCGGCGAGCAGATCAGCTACATCACGCCCGAGTTGGCCACCGTCGCGGGACGCGAGGTCGTGCTCGCCGTCAACGAGTCGCGAGTCGTGGGCTACGACCCGGCTGACGGGCGGGAGCTGTGGGGTTTCGAGTGGCCGGGCCACTCCAACTCCGATGCCAGCTGCTCGCAGGCCCGCGTGCTGCCCGACGGTCGAATCTTCATCTCCAAGGGATACGGCATCGGGGCCGCGGTCTTCGCCGCGGCGCCGGCCGTGGGGGATGGCCAGCCGGTGTTCACCGCCGGCTGGGCACAGCCGGGATTGCTCAAGACGAAGTTCACCAACGTGGTGATGCACGAAGGCCATGCCTACGGTCTCTCCGACGGGATCCTCGAGTGCGTGCGGCTCGAGGATGGCGAGCGCCGCTGGAAGAAGGGCCGCTACGGCCAGGGGCAGGTGCTGCGGGTCGGCGATCTGCTGGTCGTGCAGGCGGAGAGCGGCGAGGTGGTGCTCGTCGGGTGCTCGCCCGAGAAACACGTCGAGCGGGCCCGGCTCGCCGCCCTCGACGGCCAGACCTGGAACAACCCCGTGCTGGTGGGCGACAAACTGCTCGTGCGCAACGCCGAGGAGGCCGCCTGCTACGAGCTGCCGCTGGCCCGCTCGGAGCCTGCCGAATGAGCGACGGGCGGGCGGAAGCAGCCTCGTCCGGTGGGGTCCCGGCCGAGCACGAACTCGCCGGCCGCACGGCGCTGGTCACCGGCGGCAGCCGTGGCATCGGTCGGGCGATCGCGCTCGAACTGGCGGCCGCGGGCGCCCGCGTCGCGATCCAGGGCCGCACGGCGGCCGGGGCTGCGGAGGTGGCCGGCCTGCTGGCCGCCCGCGGGCTTCACGCCGGCACCTTTCTGGCAGACCTCGCGCGCTCCGGTGCCGCGGCGAGCCTGGCGGCGGAGGTGACGGCCGCGCTTCCCGCGATCGACACGGTGGTCCTGTTCGCGGGCGCCGATCTCCTCACTCGCGAGCCGGCGAAGTGGCCCTTCGAGCGGAAGCTCGCCGAACTGCTGCAGGTCGATGTCGCGGGCACGATGCTCCTGGCGCGGGCGCTGGGCCGCTGGATGAAAGACCGCGGCCGGGGCGTGGTGATCACCTGCGGCTGGGATCAGGCCGCGGTCGGCATGGAGGGAGACAGCGGTGAACTGTTTGCGGCGGCCAAGGGGGCCGTGATGGCCTTCACGCGGAGCCTGGCGCGGTCGCTGGGGCCGGAAGTGCGGGCCAACTGTGTGGCCCCCGGCTGGATCAAGACGGCCTGGGGCGAGCAGGCGAGCGAGCAGTGGCAGCAGCGCGCGGTTCGCGAAAGCATGCTCCGCCGCTGGGGCACGCCCGAGGACGTGGCCGGCGTGGTGCGCTGGCTCGCGTCACCGGCCGCGGGCTTCGTAACGGGCGAGATCGTGCCGGTCAACGGCGGCTTCCGCCGGGCGTAGCGACGAAGCGTGGCGGGATCGCGAGAGCCCGTCCTGATAGCCAGACGTCGTGGGTAACGCAGGCTCGGGGCTGCCCATGCCATCTCGCCGGACGCTCGTGGATGCCGCAGGCTCGGGGTGGCCCATGCCCTCTCGCTAGACGTTCACTCCGGCCCTCCAGGCCTCCGTTCACTGCGTGTCCGCTCGCTTCGGCATCCGGCCTTCGCTC
>JBILOA010000379.1:0-3116 GCA_044374735.1 Pirellulales bacterium
CCGGGAAACCTGAGCTGGGCCACCGCGTCAGGGCCGGTCGCGGCCGTGCCGAGATACGCTTCGCGATCGCCCCAGCGACTCGCCCAGCCCGTCCGCAGGAGCACGATCACGTCCACCAACTGCCGACCGTGCCGCTCCTCCCAGGCCACGAGGTCGTCGGCCGTGACCTCATACACCGGGTCGGCCACGCACTTTGCCGTGACGTCGATCACTGCCGCTTCGCCCACGAGCCGCTCGGGCTCCACCTGGTCGGTCGTGTGCCGTCCCTCGGCGAAGTGCCGCGGTGCGTCGAGATGGGTGCCGCCATGCTCGGCAGTCGTGAACCGGTTGGCGGCGTAGTAGTAGCCCTTGGGCGTGGGCCCGTTCTTGCCCTGCTCGAACTGGAAGCCTTTTTCCGTGGGCCAGTAGATCGTGGCCGCGTCGAAGGCATGCGTGAGATCGATCCAGCGACCGGCGGCGAAGTCACGCGCGGGGCTGGGCCGAGCCGCGGCCACGGGGGCGGCACCGCCCTTCGGCGGCAGGGCGGTCGGCGCCGCGGGTCCGCTGCACCCTGCGAGCAGCAAGCCCGTGGTGATCAGGGCGAGCGCCGACGGGCGGGGACTCACGGCGTCGCCGGAGCGGCGTCGGCGGCCGGCTTGCTCGCCGCGGCCGCTCCCCCGGCAGCCTTGTCGTCCACCCGGACGAGCAGCATCTGCTCCACCTTGCCACCATCCCGGTGGACGAGGATCGTCGTCTGCTGCTTGGTGAGGTTGGAGAGGCCCGCCTCGTAGACCGGTGTCTTCTTGTCGCCGATCGTCCAGGCCGCCTTCTGCGTCTTCTTGTCCACCTTGCCGGCCATGTTGGTCGTGGTGTCGGAGACGGCGTCGTAGTAGGTGCCCCGCAGCAGGCCTTCCTTGTCGATCGCGAGGCTCATGAACGTGCTGGGCGTGGTCTCCTCCGCGCGGGCCAACGCGTACACCCCGAGCGGACGCCACTGATCGTCTTCGGCCGGGGTCGCCGCCGCACCCTGGCCGGCGAGGTCCGAGGCCTGCTGGGCATACTCCTCGGCCGAGCCGACCCGCTCGCCCTGCACGTAGACGCCGTCGTCCTCGTAGCAAACCGTGGAGCCGTAGTTGTAGGCGACGGGCGCCGTTCCATAGCCGCCCCAGCCGGCCAGATCGCCCCAGGCCAAGCCCGCGACCATCCCCCAGCCGAATCCGCCCCACCAGCCGCCCGGCCACCAGGCGTTGAAGTGGTTGCCATACCAGCCCCGGCCGCCATACCAGCCGCCGCCATAAAAGTTGTTGCGGACCATGGTGCCCCGATTCACGAGCGCCGCGTTGGTGTAGGGCCGCACCGCTGCGCCCCCGACACCCACACCCGGCAGGCCGCGGTCGGCGATCCGCTGGAAGTCGGCCCGCGACATCTCGCCGGCCCCGGCGAAGCGCCCAGCCCCGGCCACCGCCCCGGCACCGCCAACGCGGCCGGCACCGTCGATCCCACGGCCGGCACCGTCGATCCCACGGCCGGCACCATCGATCCCGCGGCCGGCGCCGCCGTCGAAACCCCCATCGAGCCGCCCGCCACCATCGAGCCCACGGCCATCAAAACCGCCACCGGCACCACGCGCGCCTCCCATGTCGCGGGGCATCGACATGCCGCCGCCGTATCCGCCCCGCATGCCGCCGCCATACCCACCGCCGTAGCCACCCCGGCCACCGCCACCGCCTCCGAAGCCGCCACGCCCGCCACCTCCGCCGCCGCCGTGCGACCAGGCGGGATCGCACGCCACGACGAGCGCGGCGAGGGTCAGACCGGCCGCCGCGAACCGGGCGACGCGCCGAAGCGAAAACGGTGAGCGGGCAAGCATGTCCAAAGACTCCGAGACTGGAAACCGAACACCGAACGATTCAACCCGACTGGTTCAGCGAACCTTGCGGAAGTGGAGCGGTTGCCCGTCGGGCAGCGCGACCCCGTCGATGCTTCGCTCGATCGAATGCATCGTGACGCGGCCTTCACCGGCCGGAGCGATCACCTGCGTCCACCGGGCCACCGCGCCCGGCACCCGATCCGCGGGGACGCCGATCATCGTCTTCTCGAGCGACGACCCGTCGAACTCCAGCACTCCCTCGCCCTGGGCTCCGGTCGAGTCGAACACCCAGCTGCGGTACTCCCCGCTGGCCCGGTCGGCGTGGATGATCTCGAGGGCCTCGACCGCGGGGCCGGCGGCGGACTGGATCCGGGTGCGGCCCACGAGGCAGTAGCCGCCGAGTTGCTTCTCGTAGACGGCCTCGATCGACGTCTTGCCTGAGGCCTCGGCGCCGCCCGCCTGCGCGGTCCAGGTGCCCACGAGCCAGTCGAGGTCGTCGAGCGCCGCCGCATGCTCCGACACCACGATCGACTCCGCCAGCCGCCACGCCGCTCCCTCGCGAACCCGCAGGCTCGTGAACCGCGACGTGACCGGCTTCGCGCCAGGCTTCGAGCGGAACGTGAGCGTGCCCGCGACCCGCGCCAAAGGCTCGGCGAGCTGATCCACGTCGCGGACGGTGACCTCGAGCGTGGCCTCGGGATGCCGCTCCCGCCAAGCCCGCAGCGAGTTCACGATCGCCTCGCGACCTTCGAGTTCGAGGCGGCCCTCGACGAGCGTGGCCCGTTCCGTCCACTGGTCGGCCAGCGCCGCGTAGTCGGACTTGTTGTACGCCGCGGCGTAGGCGGCCGAGGCGGCCTTCAGTTCCGCCGCCACGTCGGCGGCAACCACGGCGCCGGTGGCACTCGCCCCGAGGGCTGCCAGCCAGACGGTTCCCCGCGCGATCCAGCCACCACCAGTCGAGCCTGCCAGCATGCGATCCTCCCGCGTCAGTCTGAGTGCGGCGGCCTCAGCGCGGCCGCGCTGCCTCGCAGCATACGGCAGGGGCGGGATCACTGCACGCTGCCGGCGAACCTGCCGCTGCGATATCCGGGGCTCGCGCCCCCGTCGAGCGGCAAATCCGATCCGTCGAGCCGACCGCCGCCGTCGAGCGGCGTGGCGGCGCGGCCGAAGCCGCGGCCGTCGAGCCCGCCGCCGAGACCCTTGTTGAGGCCGGCGTCTTGCGGGATTTTCACCCCGCCGCCGAAGTCGTGCGGCCCGCGGAAGCCGT
>JBILOA010000380.1:0-3114 GCA_044374735.1 Pirellulales bacterium
TCATGTCGACACTCTGCTCGCGAGGAACGTGGGAAGTCCTTCCGCGGCAAGCTGCCACGGTGGCGACCTTGCCGCCTCCAGCCGGGTGCATGCTACCTTGAGGGCGTCTGCGACTCCATCGCTTCGCCGCAGTGCCGCGCGGGCAGCGGTCGTGTCGCCCATCGGTGGATCTTCCATGCGGCCATACGACCCCAGCGCTCCCCTCATCTTCCTTCACGTCCCGAAGACCGCCGGCACGAGTCTGCGAGAAATCTTTCGCGGTTGGTTTGGGCCGGGCTTGCTCGAGCACTACGCCGGCGTTCACGATGGAAGCCTGCCGGTGCGTCACGACGTGTCGGCTCTCGTTTCAGCCGGAATTCCGCTGGCGATCTACGGGCATTTCAATCGCCGCCGCGGGTTTGGCGTGGACGACTACTATCCGGAAGTTCGCCAGTTCGTGACCGTGCTGCGCGATCCGTTCGAACGCACTGTTTCCGGCTACTGCCACCTCGTTCGGCAACATCAAGCCAACCCGACGCGGCCCGCCCCGAGCGAAGGTCTGCGTGACTACCTGCGCAGCAAGCGGGACGGAGCGATCAGCTTCTTTCCCGGCTTCGTAACTGCCGAAAACTACGAAGAGATGATCAACCGATACTTTGTCGAAATCGGCGTGGTCGAGCGATTGGACGTATCTCTCCAACGAATCGCGAACGCCTTGGGGCGGTCGGTTGCCAACGCGGAGTTACCGCGATTGAACGTCAACACGGAGCCAGTCCCAGAGGTAGCCGATTTGCGGGAGGAGTTCATGGCGAACCATCCGCTCGATTACCAGATGTACCAGTATGCCTGCGAGCGACTGGACAAGTCCGACGCACCACGCCGGAATGGTTCGGTATCCGCTTGAGCGTGCCACGTGCACGCGAGGAAAGGGAGCCTGTGCCGTGCCCTGAACGCTACCAGCGATCCAAGGCCTGGGATTGCTTGGCGTTGGATTCGCAGTCGCGGCCCCTCCTAGACCTTGTGGTCGTCGGCGGCGGGGCGACGGGGCTCGGCGTGGCTCTCGACGCGGCGGCCCGCGGGTTTTCCGTGGCCCTGTTCGAGGCCGACGACGTCGCCAAGGGCACCTCGAGCCGGGCGACCAAGCTCGTGCATGGCGGCGTCCGGTATCTCGCGCAGGGCAACCTCTCGCTCGTGCGGGAGGCCCTTCGCGAGCGGGCCATCGTGCTGGCGAACGCGCCCCACCTCGCTTCCCCGCTGCCCTTTGTCCTGCCCACCTACGGCTGGCGGGGGCGGCTCTGGGACCGGTGGTTCTACGGAGCGGGGCTCGCGGTCTACGACGCCCTCGCCGGAAGCGCTTCGCTCGGCCGCGCCGGATTGCCCGGCCCCACGGGCCTGCTCGCCCTGGCGCCGGGCACCAGGGCCGACGGGCTGGCCGGCGGCGTCACCTATGTCGACGGCCAGTTCGACGACGCCCGGCTGGCGGTGGCCTTGGCCCGCACGGCCGTGGCCCACGGGGCGACCGTGCTCACCTCCTGCCGCGTGGTCGGCCTCGCCGAAGACGCCAGGGGCACCGCGACCGCCCGGGTGCACGGCGTCGAGGTCGAGGACCGCGAGACCGGCCGGCGGCTCACCGTGTCGGCCCGCTGCGTCGTGAATGCCACGGGCGTTTGGGTGGACTCGGTGCGGCGGCTCGACGACGCCTCAGCCGCGACGATGGTGACCCCGAGCCAGGGGGCGCATCTGGTCGTGGATCGCGAGTTTTTCCCGGGTGAGACGGCGCTGATCGTGCCCAAGACAAGCGACGGCCGGGTGCTCTTCGCGGTGCCCTGGCTCGGCAAGGTGATCCTGGGCACGACCGACACGCCGCTCGGCGACTCCGGCGGCGTGCTGGATACAGACCCGCGGCCGCTCGCCCAGGAGGTCGACTTCATCCTCACGGAGGCGTCCCACTACCTGCAGAGGCCACCGAGCCGCGGTGACGTGCGGAGCGCCTGGGCCGGCCTGCGACCGCTCGTGAAGCCCTCCCAGGCCGACGGCCGCGAGACCAAACGCCTTTCCCGTGAGCACGCGATCGCGATCTCCAGGCACGGCCTGGTGACCGTGACCGGCGGCAAGTGGACGACCTACCGGGCGATGGCCGAAGACGTGCTCGCCGCCTGCTTCCAGGCGGAGTTGCTGCCGGAGCGGCCCGCGGGAGTGACCCGGACGCTCCGGCTCTTGGGCGCGCCACCGCCAGGCACTCCACGAGTGCCGCTTTCGGCGCCACCCGGCCTGCATCTCTACGGCAGCGAGGCGGCGACCGTGGCCGCACTGCCGGGCGCCGACCGCGATCTGCTCCCGGGCCTGAGCGAGGCGATGGTGCGGTTTGCCGCTCGGCACGAGTTCGCCCGCACCGTCGAGGACGTGCTCGCCCGCCGCTCGCGCTGGCTTTTTCTCGACGCCACCGCTGCGGCGAGCGTGGCCGACGACGTGGCCGCGATCATGGCCGAAGAACTCGCCGGCGAGCCCGACGGTGGCCCGGATCCGACGGAATCGGCGGCTCGGTTCGTCGCGCTGGCGGCCTCCTACCGGCTGACGCCGGCCAGCTGAATCGCGTACAACATCGGTCGCGAAACCGATCCTCCCGCCTGGAGCACGACCGTTCTCATGGACGCATCCGCCCGCGAGTTTCTCTGGAGTCTCCTCCACACGCCGAGCCCCTCGGGCTACGAGCAGCCCGTGCAGCGGCTGGTGCGGGATTACCTCAAGGGCTGTGCCGACACGATCACCACCGACTCCCACGGCAACGTGATCGCGGGCAAGAGCGGGGCCAGTCGCCAGCGGATGATGCTGGCGGGCCACTGCGACCAGATCGGGCTGATCGTGCAATACATCGACTCCGACGGGTTCATCTCCGTCCAACCGATCGGTGGCTGGGATCCGATCCAACTGATCGGCGCCCGGGTGACGATCTGGACGGCGTCGGGACCGGTCGCGGGGGTGATGAGCCGCAAGCCGATCCACCTGCTCACCGAGGAGGAGCGGAAGCAGGTGCCGAAGATGAAGGATCTGTGGATCGACATCGGCGCCACCGACAAGGCCGACTGCGAGCGCGTGGTGCGCACGGGCGACTCGATCACGCTGGAACTCAAGGCC
>JBILOA010000381.1:0-3113 GCA_044374735.1 Pirellulales bacterium
GAAGTCGGCGGGGCTGATCTCCTTGACAGCGAACAAGCGGGACAACGAGGCCGAGTTTCGACTGCTCAAAGGCAGCCCGCTTGCCGACGGGGTGGGCGACTCTTTCACCTCGGTGAACGCGACCCAGGTGTACGAGACCGACGACCCCCAGTTCGAGGCCGTGGCATCCCGCGACGGCGGCGGCGCCGTGGTGCTCGTCAAACGGGTCGGCCGGGGCACCATGGTCCTGCTGGGAATGGACTACTTCGCGACCAGCGACGCGGTGAATCGTCTGCTCGTGAATGCCGTCACCATCCAACGCGGTCACCGCTGAGGCTGCGGCGTCAGCCCTCGGTCTCGTAGCCGGCCCGCGGCTCCCGTCCTAGTCGAGCCCTGCCGGCAGAGCGACGGCCGGCAGCGGCGGGTTGGTCGGCGCCTTCCCCACCCCACACCGCACCCGCGTCAGTTATCCGTGCCGGCCCGCGTGCAAAAGAGCCACGGCCGTGACGAACCACGGGGTGCTCCGCTGCCAGGTGCCGACCTACACACCCCTACCCGTATTGCCTACGGCCGCGATCAGCCGCAGTCAATCACTTGATCTTCATGCCCTCGATGTAGTCGAGCAGGCTCGCGAACTGGGCCAGCGACAGATCGGCCACCAGCCCCTCGGGCATCACGCTCGTGGGCAGCTTCGACCGCTCCTCGATCGCCGGCTTCGCGACGCGGTGTTCCGCGCCCTGCGCGTCCCGCATCACGAGCAGGTCGGCTGCCTCGCTCGTCACGAAGCCCACGAGCGACTTGCCGTCTTCGAGCACCAGCGCCGTGGTGGCGAAACCCTGGGCGATCGACTTGTGCGGCAGCAGGATGCTCTCGGCCAGCTGCCGGCGGTTGTAGATACCGGCCGCGTTGGCCAGCGACGGCCCCAGGCCGGCACTGTCGGGACCGGTCGAGTGGCAGCTGACGCACTTCTTCGACGCGAACAACTGGGCCCCCACGCCGCGGTCGCCCCGCCGGGCGTTGACCAGATCAAGAATCTCCTCGACCTTGCGGTCGGCGAGCTTCGGCCCCTTGTCGGCCGCGATCTCGGCAGCCTTCGCCGGGTCGACGGCCGGGGCCACGGAGGCCGGGGCAGCGGACGATGGGGCTGCCTTGGACGCCGCCAGCAGCGGCGCCGCCTCGGGTGGCGGAGTTCCCCCGACCAGCGTGCAATAGATCGCGGCCGCCTCGGGCACCGCCGGTTCGCCGGTGCCCCGCGCCACGAGTTCGGGCACGATCGTTGCCGCGGGCAGCCGGTGCAGCCCGAGCGTGCGGGCAAGCCCTGGGAGCTCGGCCGGCGCCGCCGCCTTCACCGCCGCGGTGATCGCGGTGACAAGGCCCGGCGAGGCCGACCACTCTTCGAGGGCGTAGTAGGGCCCGCGGGTGTCGGGCCGCGTGCCCCAGCCGTCTCCCTTCCATGCGCTCTCGCGTCGCCACTGCCTGGCCGCCGCCCACACGAGGTCGGCCCTCCGGGCCGCGTCGGCAGCCTCGAGCCGGGCCTGCACGGCGGCCACGGCCGGCTCGGAGTGAAGCTCGCCAAGCACGCGGCACGCGGTTTTCCTCAGGCCTGCGGGAGTCGCTGATGTGTCGAGCGCCGCGGTGCAGGCGGCGATCACGTCGGCCTCGCGCAAGACCGCCAGCCGCACGAGCCCTTCGACGGCGGTGTGGGCCACGATCGGATCGGCGTCGACCGTCGCCGCGAGCAGCCGCGCCGCCTCGGTACCGTCGCCCGTCCGCACGAGTGCGACCACGGCCTCGCGCCGCGCGCGGGCGTCGGTTGAGCCGAGCGCCCGCCGAAGCGGTTCGCGGGGCACGGCCACGCCCGCAGCCGCCAGATCGCCCATGGCCCGGAGCGCCCACGGGCCCACGGCCGCGTCCGCGGCGAGCGCTACCAGCGTCGGCACGGCATCCGCGCCGCGACCGAGCGCCAGCGTGAAGATCGCCGCCACCCGCGCGGCCGGCCGTGCTGCCGCGTCGCGCGCGAGCGACACGAGCGCGGGCTCCGCCTCGGCCACGAGCGACCGCCGCAGGAGCGCCCGCTGGGCCTCGAGCCGCAGCCGCTGGCTCGGGCCCGCGAGCACGGCCACGAGTTCGGCGGCGGCTGCCCGCCCGACGTCGGGCAGCGCGATCGCCGGGAGCTCCTGCGGCCGGAATCGCGCCACGAAGCCCACGTCGCGGCCCGACCAGTTGAAGCCGCCGCCCCGCCAGCTCGCGGCGTAGATGTTGCCGAGCGCGTCGACGTCGAGGTCAGTCGCCCGCGTGATCTCGAGGAAGGGCTCCTGCTTCGCCTCGTAGCCCGCGCCGCGGGCGACCAGCGGATGGCGATAGATCTTTCCGGTGCCCCAGTCGCAGGTGTAGGGCTGGTCGTTGAGCGCGGCCGGCATCCACGGCTCGTCGATCCAGCAGGCCCCGGTGCCCGAGCCGCCGCCGTAGTCGGCCAGCGGGGCCACGACCTCGTCGGTGAAGTGCATGTAGCGGCGCGGGTAGCCGTGATCCTCGAGGCCGGTGAAGGCGTGGAGCCGCACGTTCCAGCCGCCGCCGTCGTTGGTGTTGTCGCGGGCGATCATGTCGAGCAGCGGGCCGACCGCCGCCTCGAGGTTGTTGCGGGTGCCGCGGGCGAAGACGTCGAGCCCGGTGCCGTTGGGGCGAAACCGCACCACGCCGCCGCCCCGGAGTTGGAGCTTCCGGCCGTCGCGGCCCTCGGCCTCCATGAAGCCGAAGTCGCCGATGGCGGCGTAGATCCAGCCGTCGATGCCGAGCGCGAGCCCGTTGCTCGTGTGGTCGGCCGGCCGCTTGGAGTAGTCGAAGGCGATGCCGCTCACGAGCCGCTCCTGCTCCTCGGCCGTGCCGTCGCCGTCGGCGTCGCGGAAGGCGGTCACGTGTGGCGGATGGAGCACGACGAGCCGGCCGTCGACGAACACGAGCCCCCGGGGCGAGTCGAGGTCGCGGACGAACTCCTTGACTTCGTCGGCCGCGCCGTCGCCATCGGTGTCGCGGAGCCGGAGGATCCGGCCGCGGTTCGGATCGCGGCCGAGCGAACCATTGCCGTCGCTCGACACGAAGAGCGTGCCGTCGGCGGTTGCGGCCACGAACACGGG
>JBILOA010000382.1:0-3109 GCA_044374735.1 Pirellulales bacterium
CACGCTCGTCAGCTCGGCCGCCGGGGCGGGCCGGGTCGACATGTTCACCGGCACGGCGTTCACGCTCAAGATCGGCGGCGATGACGAGTCGGGCACGTTCAGCGGCACGATCGTCAACTCGTCGGGAGCCCTCTCGCTCGAGAAGGTCGGCTCCGGCACGCAGACGCTCTCCGGTGCGAACACCTACGGCGGCTCGACGATCGTGACGGCCGGGACGCTCGTCGTGGGCAACGGGGCCGGCGGGGGCTCGATCGGTGGCGGCGCGGTGACGGTCGCGTCGGGCGCCACGTTCACGATCAACCGCGGTGGTTTCGGCCAGGTGTGGGCCAACAACTTCAGCGGCGCCGGCACCCTCCGGATCAACGCCGGGCAGGATCCGCAGTTTTCCGGTGACAACACCGGCTTCACCGGACCGGTGATCATCGACGGCGCCGACGCGCAGTTCCGCACCCGGTCCGCGAACGCCTGGAGCGGCCAGAGCGTGGTGACGATCTCCAACGGTGGCATGGCGAGCGTCTTCAGCTACGTGGGCAGCGACGACATCAGGGCGGGGTCGCTCTGGGGTAACGGCACCGTCAGGCTCGGTGCGGGTGGAGGCGACCGCGACCTGTACCTCGGCGGCAACAACCTCGACGCCACCTTCAGCGGCACGATCGTCAACGACGCGGGTGGGTCCGGTTCCGTCATCAAGAACGGGACCGGCAACCAGGTGCTCTCTGGTGCGAACAGTTACACCGGCGGCACCACGATCAACGCCGGCCGGCTCACGGCCGGCCACGCGAATGCCCTCGGCACGAGCGGCGCGATCACGATCGCCTCCGGTGGCACGCTCGGGATCGCCGACGGCATCACGTTCACGCGGCCGCTCACGATCAACGCCGGCGGCAAGGTCCGTACGGGCAATGGCTCCTCCGTCGCCCTGCCGAGTGCCGCCGCCCTGTCGGCCTGGGAGAGCCAGAGCGCCACCGGCGACCAGACCTTCGCCTCGATCCTGAGCGGCTCCGGCTCCACGGTGCCCTCGGCCCTCGCGACAGCATGGGCCGCCAATCCCGATCCCGCCACGTACTTCTCCGACATCCTCACGCTCGACGGCACCGGCGCCGGCAACACCTACGTGCTCTCGATGGCATACACGGGGGCCTCCGACAACCTGAACATCTGGTATCGGGCGAACGTCTCCGACTCCTTCGTGCCGCTCGGCACGAGCTTCGCGGGCAACGTCCCCTGGACAAGCTCCTTCACGACCCCCGGCCAGTACGGCGTGGACACGTCGGCCGGCACGGTCTGGGCGGTCACCGACCACAACAGCCAGTTCGTGGTCGTGCCCGAGCCGGGCACGCTCGGCCTCGCCGCCGTGTGGATGGCGTGTGGATTCTGGTATCTTCGCGGACGGTGGGTCGCACGGCGGCCCTGACGCCGAGAGCCAACGCGATGCACGCACGACGACCGACGAGCGGTTTCACGCTCGTCGAGATGCTGGTCGTGATCGCGATCATCGGGCTGTTGATGGCGCTGCTGCTGCCGGCCATTCAGGGGGCCCGCGAGACGGCCCGGACGATGCAGTGTGCCAACAACATGCGGCAGGCGGCGCTGGCGCTGCTCCAGCACGAGTCGCAGCGAGAACACTTCCCCTACGGCACGCTCGATGAACTGAGCGTGAGCGTCCGCCGGCGAGACACCTGGTTTCAGCAGACGTGGCCGTTCCTCGAACAGGCGCCGCTCTTCGAGAGGTACATCGCCTGGACCGGCACCTGGGTCATGGACACGCCCCCGGAGATCAAGGACGCCGTGATCCCCACCGTCCGCTGTCCCTCGGACGCCGACGCCGGAACCAACGGCTTCGGGGGCGGCGGGCCCTTCCGCTCCGGCGGCTGGGGCTTTCAGGGCAACTACGTCGGCTGCGCCGGCGACGACTTCATCCGCATCAACCGGACGGAGCGGGGCGACTCGTATCTGGTGAAGCTCTCGGGCGTCTTCTATGGCAACAGCAACACTCCCGCCGCCGCGATCCGCGACGGACTGAGCAACACGCTGCTGCTCTCGGAGGTGCGGATCCGGACGGGCAAGGGGGGCGGCTGGGGCGACGCCGGCGGCTACTGGGGAGGCGGCCAGCACTCGAGCTTCGGCTTCTCCGCCCGCGACACGCCCAACTCGACCGTGTCCGACCGGGTCTTCGAGTGCAAGACCACCGCCGACCCGAAGGCGCCCTGCGTGAGCGTGGGCGACTCGTTCGAGAAGATCAACCACGCCCGCAGCTACCACGCGGGCGGCGTGAACGCGGCGCTCGCCGACGGTTCGACCCGCTTCTTCGCCGACACGGTCGAGTTGGCGGTGTGGAAGGGCCTCTCGACGATCGCCGGCCGCGAGACGGTGCCGGTCCCATGATCTCGCGGATGCTTGCCAACACGATGCCCCCACCATCGCGATCGACGGCCTTCGCCGCCCCCCTGCTCTGCTGCCTCGCAGCCCTCTCAGGCTGCGGCCCGGGCGGCCCGAAGACGGTGCCGGTTTCGGGAACCGTGACCTTCGCCGGTCAGCCGGTCGCCGACGGCGAGATCGCCTTCCGCTCGGCCGACGGGGCGACGGCCAGCTGGGCCGGCCGGATCGTGGCCGGCCGCTACGCGATCAGGTCGACGGTCGGGCCCAAGCGGGTCGAGATCATCGCCGTCCGCCCGAAGCCGGGCGCGAAGCCCAAGGCCAGCGGCGAGGGTGTGATCAACGAGATGTACATCCCGGACCGCTACAACCTCGAGAGCGAGCTCCGCGCCGAAGTCACCACCGCCGGCCCCAACGAGTTCGACTTCACGCTCAAGTAGCCCTGCGGAGTTCAGTGCTCGACTGCCGGCCAGTACTCGTCGAAGTCGAACTTCGGGCTGTTGTCCAGGTCGTGGCACTCGAGGCAGTTATTGATCGCCTTCTCCTTGCCCTCGGGCGTGTCGAGTGAGAGCACCAGCTCGGCCCGCAGCCGGTCCCGCTCGGCCTCGGTGGCCCGCACGTCGCCCCGCTCCACGGCCGTGTGGGCCGCGGCCGGCCCGTGGCAGTTCTCGCAGCCCTGATGGGCGAGGTGCGGGGTCTTGGCCATGCCCGCGAAGCCTCCCTCGAAGGGCTC
>JBILOA010000384.1:0-3105 GCA_044374735.1 Pirellulales bacterium
AGGGTCGGCATGTAGCAGAGGCCGGATGCCAACAGCAGCCAGTAAAAACTCGTCGGATCGGTGGCTCGCGCCACACCGTAGAGGAGGCCGGCCCCGACGAGATGCAGCACGCCGAGCACAATCTGCCCCGGCAGGAAGCGGTCGGCGACGAGGCCCACGAAGAGCGGCGCGATGATCGCGGCGATCGAACTCGTGCCGTAGGCTTGGCCGATGATCATGTCGACGGCCGGCTTCGTGCGGCCCTCGGAAAACACCGTCGCCAGATATTTGCCCATCGGCACCGCCCAGGCGCCCCACACGAAGAACTCGAGGAACATCATCACCCCGAGGCGGGTCATCGGGGCGGCGGGGGCGGGCTCGGCGGCGGCCTTCATGCGGAACCTCGGGCGAGTGGCGGGGGGCGGCTGACGGCGTCGCCCCCGGGAAAGCGGCCCATGATACGGGCTGGCGGGCCATCCCGACAGGCCGCGGCGAGCCGCACCGCCCCATGCCGGGCGTGGGTTGCCGCTCCGGCAAAATGCCGCAGAATGACGCGGCTCCCTCTTCCCAGCACCCCGCGCCAGGTTCCGCATGCGGCACGCCCCGATCGATTCCGAACTGTTCGCCGCCAACCGGCGGCGGCTGGTCGCGCTCCTGCCCCCCAAGGCGGTCGCCCTCGTGCACGCCGCCGACATCCTGCCGACGTCGGGCGATGGCACGCTCAAGATCCAGCCCGCCAGCGACCTCTTCTGGCTCTCGGGGATCGAGCAGGAGGAAAGCGTGCTCGTGCTCTGCCCGCAGGCCAGCGATCCGGCGGCCCGCGAGATCCTGTTCGTGAGGCAGCCGAGCGAGCACCTCGCGACCTGGGAGGGGGAGAAGCTCACGAAGGAGAAGGCCCAGGCGATCTCCGGGATCGCGAAGGTCCGCTGGCTCACGGAGCTGCCCGGGGCGCTGCACGCGCTGTTGTGCGAGAGCGAGAGCGTCTGGCTCAACTCCAACGAGCACGAGCGGGCGGCCTATGAGGTGGAAGACCGCGACCTGCGGATGGCCCGGCGGCTGATCGCGAAGTATCCGCTCCATCGCTTCGAGCGGCTCGCGCCCGTCTTGCGCCGGCTGCGGGCCGTGAAGAGCCCGGCCGAGGTGGCCCTGCTCAAGCGGGCGGTGGACATCACCGATGCGGGCCTGCGGCGGCTGCTCGCGGCGCTCCAGCCGGGCGTGATGGAATACGAGCTCGAGGGGGAGTTGGCCCGGGAGTTCACCCGGCGGCGGGCCCGGATGGCCTACGAGCCGATCATCGGCTCCGGGAAAAACGCCTGCGTGCTGCACTATCTCGACAACGACCAGGAGTGCCGCGCGGGCGACCTCGTGCTCATCGACGTGGGTGCCTCCTACGCCAACTACTGCGCCGATCTCACCCGCACCTATCCCGTCAGCGGCCGGTTCACCCCGCGGCAGCGGGCCGTCTACGAGGCGGTCTTGCGGGTGCTCCGGTCCTCGATCGCCCGCTGCGTGCCCGGGATGAAACTCCGGGAATGGAAGCGGGCCGCGCAGGTGGAGATGGCCGGGGAGCTCGTCGGCCTGGGGCTGATCACGGCCGAAGAGGCCGCCAAGGACACCCCCGACGAGCCGGCCTGCAAGAAGTATTTCATGCACGGACTCGGTCACTCGCTCGGCCTGGGGGTCCACGACATCGCCCCGCTCGACGGCCCGCTCGAGCCCGGCTGGATCATGACGGTGGAGCCGGGGATCTACATCCCCGACGAGGGGCTGGCCGTGCGGCTGGAAAACGACGTGCTCGTCACGGCGCAGGGGCCGGTGGACCTCTGCGGCCACGTGCCGATCGAGGCCGACGAGATCGAAAGCCTGCTCGCCCGCAGGGCGTGAGTTTCCGGTAGAGTGTTGGCTCTCCGATCCGATGCTCAGACGAGAATGCATGGTCGGAGGGGTTGCCCGTGCCAGGCGAGACGGCGTTGGAAACCGAGCGAAGCCTGGAGGGCGAAGCGAGGTTTCCATCGAGCGAGCGAAGGACAGGATGTCCGCAGCGAGCGTCCGGCGAGACGGCACGGGCAACCCCGGCCCACTTGCTCTCACCCACCAAGGATCTTGAAATGCAAGGAGCTCTTCCGATGCGCACGCTCGCCACGATCACCGTCCTCGCCCTTTCCCTCCTCACCCCGGAGTTCAGCATGGCCGCCGACGTCCCCCATCCCGCCCTGCCCGAGGGCGCCGGCCCGATCGACGCCGACGCACCGAAGGCGTTCACCACCACCCCCTCGGGCCTCAAGTACCGGGTCCTGCGGAAGGGAGCCGGCGGCAAGCCGAAGGCCACCAACACGGTGGAGGTCAACTACCACGGCTGGCTCGACGGCGGGAAGGTGTTCGACAGCTCCTACCAGCGGGGCGAGTCGATCGAGTTTCCGCTCAACGGCGTGATCCCCGGCTGGACCGAGGGGATGCAGCTCGTGGGCGAGGAGGGGATGATCGAGCTCGAGATCCCGAGCAACCTGGGCTACGGCGCCCGCGGCGCCGGCGGCGTGATCCCCCCCAACGCCACCCTCCACTTCCTGGTCGAGCTGATCGACGTGAAGTAGGCTCGGCCGGCGGCGGTGAAAAAACTCAAGCCGGCCGTAAAAATGCTCATGGACTGACCGGGTCCGGCGGGCGAGACTCAAGGCTTGGAGTCCGCGCACCAGTCCGCGCACGAGGAGGTTCCCATGGGCAGCACGCCCCGCAAGGTTCGCACCGCCATCGTCGGCCTCGGCTTCGGCGCCGAGTTCATCCCGATCCATCAGCGGCATCCCCACGCCGAGCTCGTCGCGATCTGCCAGCGGTCGCAGGCCAAGCTCGACGAGCTCGGCACGGCTCATGGAGTCGAGCGGCGGTATCAGGCCTACGCCGACGTCCTCAAGGACAAGGACATCGACGCGGTCCACATCAACTCGCCGATCCCCGACCACGCGGCGATGTCGATTCAGGCCCTCGAGGCCGGCAAGCACGTGATGTGCACCGTGCCGATGGCCACGAGCGTGGAGGATTGCAAGCGGATCGTCGAGCTCTCGGCCAAGACCGGGCTCAAGTACATGATGGCCGAGACGGTCGTCTACGCCCGCGAGTTCCTGTTCATCA
>JBILOA010000385.1:0-3104 GCA_044374735.1 Pirellulales bacterium
GAGCTTGCCGTCCATCCCCACACCGTGGCGGATGTTGGAGGAGACGACGCGGAGCGTGGGCCGAGCCAGGGGCTCGACGGCGGGCGCAAACGCTTGCGATCCGCCGAGCGCGAGCAGGGTGATCACCACCCGCCAGCCCAGGCCGCACGACGCGCTCGACCACGTCGGCCTCGCGCACCAAACTCCTCTGCCCGCATGCCGCTGCAAGGATCTGGTGTCGTTGTGGGTGGTGACCATACGCCCGCCGAGTGTACCGGCGGCGTGTTCCCGCGGGCGGGCGTGAAGCGGAGCCGCGGTTCGCTGTCAGCGAGTGGCCGATCGACGGCGAGCGGTAGACGGCTCGCCGCTCGCCGCCGCATCGGTCGCCAACACCGCCCAAGCGGCCACCGCGGTCCAAGCCCGGGGGTCGACGGGGACGACCGGGGCGATGGCTGCCGCAGGAACCGGAGCCACAGGAGCCACCGGCGCGGGCTTCCAGGTGACCACCAGCCGGGGCCGCTCGCCGACCGCCTCGGCCTCCGCCGAAGCCATGCCCCAGCCGTCGCTGTTCACGTGATTGAGCAGCCAGCCACGGTTGACTGCGCCGGCTTGCCAGGCCTTGACGCTCGCCGTGACGTCGAAACTCGCGATGCCACGCTCCACCAACCCGGTGCGGGCGTCGGGAGCGGCGACGGCCTCCCGGCCGTCGGTCTGCACCCCATTGCCGCCGAACGATGTGGACCAGGTCGAGGCGCCGGTCCACGGCGCCAGCACGCGGTGGAGCGTGGCTCCGCCACCCTGCGTGTTGGCGACGATCGCCGGTGTCGTCACGACAAGCCGCGCCGACGCGATCACGGCGTCGGCCGGCACCTGCCCGGTGCCCGAGCCGAACAGGTCGCCGAAGACGAGCAGCGCCTGCGTCGTCCCATTGTCGACCGGGCCGTCCACCCAGAGCGTGGCGGCGGTGTCGAACCGCGTCGCCGCGGCCGCCGGCCGGATCATCGTGTCGAGCGTGCCCGTGTAGCCACTCACGCCTTGTTGGAACGTGGTGACGGACGCTGCCGGCGGCAGCCAGTCCACCTCGAGGGCCGGACGCGACCCGAGCCGAGCGGCCTCGCTGGGCGTGAACATCCAGCCGTTCGTGCCTCCGGCCCAGGGCAGGAACGCCCAGCCGTGATTCGCCCCGCCGCTGACCCAGGCCTGCACGTCGGCGGTGACGTCGACCTCGAAGTCGGACAGCACCGGCACGATCGGGGTACGGGCCGCGACGCCGACCTGCGCCGACGCCGCTGCCGCCGCCTCCACGCCGTCGGCCTGCACGCCCCCGACCCAGGTGTTCCAGGTTTCCGCACCCGTCCAGGGAGTGAGCAGGCGATGCAGCCGGCCCCCGGCGCCCGAGTCGGTGGATTCGACCACGAGCCGCGCCGAGAGGATCCTCGCGCCGGCCGGAATCCGCCCCGCACCCACGCCCACGATGTCCTCGAACTTCAGCAGGGTCTGACTGGCGTTGGTCTTGCCGACGTCGGCCGCATCGACGAGCAGCGGCGTCGAGGCGCTCCCGTAGGCGGTGGTCGGGGTGGCCTGCCGCACCTGCGTGTCGACCGCGCCGGCGTAGACGCGGTCGCCCACGACCCGGCCGTTCTGGAACGTGCTCGCACGGAATCCGTCCGGCAGCGGCGCGCCGAACCGGCCCACGAAGTCGAGCGGTACCGAAAACTTCTGGGCCGGACTCGTATCCTCGCGACCGAGCGTCGGCGAGAAGGACCGCACGTCGATCCGTCCGGCAACGGTGTCGAACGTGAGCAGCCGCATCCAGCCGTCGCCGCCGTTGGCCAGCGACTGGTAGTCCACGACCATCTCCATCACCGGCTGGCCGGCGACGTTGGTAGAGGTCTGCCAGTGGCCCGTCGGGGTGGCGAAGTGGCCGTTCATGACGAGAAAGATCTGCGGATTGACACGGACGAACTTTTGCCACACCTGCTCGCCCGTGTTGCCGGGGTTCACGCCGGCCGCGCTCCGCCCTTGAATCGTCGTCTGCCGGGCCTTGGTGATCGGGTTGAGGTAGGAATGCGTCGAGACGATCGTGGGGATCCCAGGATGCGCCGCCACGACCCGCTGGGCCCAGGCGAGGTCGGCGTCGAGCGGCTCCCACTGCAGCGTGATATGGAGCACGCGGTAGCCGCCGGCCATGAAGACCTGCGCGTGGTTGCCGGGCATGCCCGAGTCTTCGGTGTACCAGCTTCGCGACTGGTAGCGAGCCGGCCCGAAGAACTCCTGGTAGCGCGAGGCTCCAGAAAGCTTGTCGGAGACGGTGTCGTAGTCGTGGTTGCCGAGCGTCGCCGAATAGGCCACGAGGCTGTCGGGATTGACCGCGCGGTCGCCGTCGAGCAGGTCCATCGCGGCGTCGGCCCGCTGCCACTGCAGCGCGTTGCGGGTCGTGCCGTGGGCTCCGCTCTGCACGATGTCGCCGAGCTGGGTCACGAAGGCGATCCGCTCACGGGCGAGGTTGTCGACCACCCACTGCGTCTGGGCGTTGAAGATCGCCGGATACTTTTGCGAGTAATACTGCGTGTCGGGCAGCACGGCGATCGAGAACGGGTCGGCGGCGAGCAGGGCTCGGCCCTCGAGTCGCTCGGCGGCGGTCAGGGGGCGACGACGCGCGTGGCTGGCCTTCGGCATGAGAAACCCTCGCAGGATGCTGTGGCGGCGATTCCCTCTCCTCACGATTCGGCAAGGCTATCGGGAGTCCATGAGGAAACGCTGAGCGACGAGGGCTGCTCACAAAAAACTCATCGAGCCACCGGCGCCTGCACCGCGGCCGGCAGCTCGAACCGGGCCCGGCCGGCGAGGGTTTGCGTCAGGGCGAAGACGAGCAGCGCCACGCTGGCCACGGTGGCCGCCCACACGAGCCGTCGGCGAGTGGCCACGCTCAGCCCGCTGACGCGGGCGACCCAGGCAATGGCCGGCAGCCACTGGATCGCATGGATCACGACACCATGCGGAAACTTCGGCACGCCGGCGGCCCCGTACCGGTCCGGCTCGAGCCCCTCGGCCACCCTCCTGTCCCCGTTGATGCTCACCCAGATGCCCAGGCCACAGGAGATGACGAGCAACACCATCCCGGC
>JBILOA010000386.1:0-3102 GCA_044374735.1 Pirellulales bacterium
AGCTCGACCGTGCCCCCGGCGAAGTCGAGCCGGCTGGCTTGCACCGCCAGGGCGTTGGTCAGCCGCAGCGTGCCGGCCGAGAGCACGGTCGGGCCGGTGAAGGTGTTGGCCGCCGAGAGCGTGAGCGTGCCCGCGCCGCTCTTGGCGAGCGTGCCTCCCTCCGAGATCACGCCGCCGAGGGTCTGGGAGCCTGAGGTGGCGAACTCGAGGGTGCCGGCCCCGAGCGTGATCGCTCGGGAGTTGTCGGTGATCGGGCCCGAGAGCACGAGCGTTCCAACCCCGGTCTTGAAGATGCCGCTGCTCCACGTCGTCGGCACCGCGATCTCGTGCCGGCCAGCGGTGGCGGCGAGCACGGCGGAGGCGCCCGCGTCGGCGGCGAGGGTGAGCAGGTTCGCCCCGGAGAGCGTCCAGGCGGTCTCGCCGGCGAACCGCAGGTTGCCCAGCGTGGTCGCGGCGTCGAGCGCGATCGTGGTCGGCGAGAACTGGGCGGCAAAGTCGGCGTTCGTGCCGACGCCGTTCGGGGCGGCCACGCCCCAGGTGGCCGTGGTCCAGTCGGCCCCGCTCACCCACGCGTTGTTGAAGACCTGCTCCGTGGAGAAGCCCGAGTTGTGGAAGGTGGCCGCCGACTGGGCGGCGAACGTGATCGCCTCGGTCGTGCCGGTCGCCGTGAACGTATAGCGGAGCAGGTTGAGGCTTTGCGCGACTCCTCCCGCCGGGCTCTCGAAGAAGGAGAGCGTCGCCCCGCTGGTGGTCGTGGTGTTCTGGCCGCGGTTCGGCCCGGTTGCATCCCACTGCCGGTTGTAGAACGTGAGCGTGTAGGTCTGGCCGGCGGAGAGGTTGTTGAGTGTGACCGTCTGCGGATTGCCACCGTAGGTGAACGAGTCGAGCAACGTGCCGAGTGACCCCGTCACGACGGCCTGGTCATTGAACAGCACGGTGCTCAGGCCGGAGGTGGTGAAGCCGGTGCCTGTCGGATTGATCGTCCCGCCCGTGCCGGCGAAGGAGACGCCGTTGATCGTGAGAGCCGAGCCGCCGATGTTCACGGCGCTGACGTAGGTCTTGTTGGCCGAGAGGCCGACGCTGGTATCGAGGTCGCCAGTACCCAGGTAGACCTGCGAGAGCACGCCGTCGGCCGCGCCAGCCGGCGCGACCAGGAAGGCCGCCACGAGCACCGCCGCCCAGCCGGCCGATTGTCTTCGAAAACGCCGCATCGCAGCCTCCAACAGGATTCCGCTACGCTCAATCACACCCCATTCGCGCCGCAGACCCCCCCAAAGAATAAGAGGTGTGATTAGTTTATTGCGTTGCGACGTTGGTTTCAAGCGATTAAACCAACCCGAGCGCCCCGCCTGCGCGGGCCTAGAGCCGCGGTGTCTTCGCGCGTGAGTCATTGCCGGGAAGAGGCTTAGCCCAACGGCCGGCAGGATTCTCGGGGGCGGCTTCCGATCGCGGCGGCCAGTTTGGCCACCGAGAGCGGGGCCGAGCCCTCGGCCTTGTTATTGATCGTGATGAACACGTCGCGATCCGCGTCGGCCGCGGCGCGGGCCAAGCCCGCGAGCGCGGCGCGCGTCGGGTGGTCTTCCTCGACGAGCCGGTCGAAGGGGGCGTAGTCGGCCTTCGCCTCGTCGTAGCGCCGACCGGCGTGCAGGTTCCAGCGGGCCACGAGCGGCAGCCCGCAGCCGGCGGCGTCGAGCCCAAACGCCCGGGCCTGCTCCGCCACCGGGGGCATTCGCGCGTGGATCGCCAGGCAGGGCACGCCCCCCGCGTCGCGGATCGCGGCGGCGAACTCGTCGCCGGCGAGCTCGGGATCGCGGACCTCGATCGCGTACAGCGGCCTGCGGCCATCGATCACCTCCGGGAGCGCGGCGAGAAAGGCCGCGACCCGTCCGGCCGTCGGCCGGACGTTCGCCACGAGCCGCCGGCCGAGCGGCGGAAACTGGAACACGAGCGGGCCGGCCGCATCGCCGAGGCCGGTGAGCGCCGGCCTGACGAAGCTCACCGCGGCCGCCGCGGCATCGAGAAAAGAGGGATTGTCCCGCGCGGCGACCCCGGAAACCGCCTTGCGGACGACCGGATCGGTGAAGGCCTGCGGCGCCTTGACCACGAACCGGAAGCCGGTGGGAACCTGGGCCGCATAGCGGGCGAACTCAGCGGCCGAGAGCGGCGCGTAGAAGGTGCGGTCGAGGCTCACCGTGCGAACCAGCGGATGGGCCGCGTAGGCGGCCAGCCCCTCGCGGGCGAGGCGGGACTCGCTTTCGGGCCGGCCGCCACGCGGTGCGTAGACGAGACCCGTCCAGCCGGGGAACGACCAGCTCGACGTGCCGAGCCGGATGCGGTCCGGGAGGGTCGCGGCGATCGCCCGCGTGGCCGCATCGACCGCGGCCGCTGCCACCGGCTCACTGCCGCGGCGGCGGTGCGCGGCCTCGGCCTCATCGCCGGGTTCACCGAACATCGACAACTGTCTGGCGGGCATGGTGAGCCGCGCGGTCAGCCGAACAGTTGGCGGATCGGCTCGCCATCGCGGACGATCATCACCGGCCGGCCGGTCGACGTGCGGTATTCCTGACGGTGGTCGATGCCCAGGCAGCGGTAGAGCGTGGCCGCCACGTCGTCGGGCTTGATGCCCTCCGCCTTCGGCCCGGCCCCCTTCTCGTCGCTCTCGCCCACGACCTGCCCCCCCTTGATGCCGCCACCGGCCATCAGCATGAACATCGATCGCGGGTAGTGGTCGCGGCCACCGCGGACGTTGATCTTGGGCGTGCGGCCGAACTCGCCGGTCACCATCACGGCCGTCGAGTCGAGCAGCCCCTTCTGCTCGAGGCCCAGGAACAGCGCCGAGAGCCCCTCGTCGAGCGTCGGCAGGAGCTTGTCCTTGAGCTTGGTGAAGTTGTCGGCGTGGGTGTCCCAGCCGCCGAGCTGGACCGTGACGAACCGTACGCCCGACTCGACCAGCCGCGTCGCCAACAGGCAGCTCTGGCCGAAGTCGGTGGCGCCGAACGGGGCCGCGAACTTCGGATCTTCCCGCGAGACGTCGAAGGCCTCGCGGGACCGCCGCGACGTGATGATCGTGCGGGCCTGCTGCGCGAAGCTGTCGAGGCCCTC
>JBILOA010000387.1:0-3100 GCA_044374735.1 Pirellulales bacterium
CTCGGGCGCCTGGTCGAGCCTGGGAGCGAACTGGTCGCCCGACTCGGGCACGACCATCGGCACTTGGGCCCCCACCCGGACGGCCGTGTTCGGTGGGACGGGTGGCACGGTGACCGTGCAGGGTTCCGGCATCACCGCATCCCGCGGCCTCGATTTCCGCGTCGGCGGCTACACGGTGACGGGCGGCTCGGTCACGCTCGGTGGGGCAACGGCCGCGGACAATGCGGTCACGGTGGCCTCGGCGGCGACGGCCACGATCGCCGCCCCGATCGCGGGCTCGGCGGGGCTGACGAAGGCGGGTCCGGGCACGCTCGTGCTCGCGGCTGCGGCCGGCCACACCGGTGGCACGACCATCGTCGGCGGCACGCTGCAGGTGGGCGACGGTACCGCGGGCAGTCTCTCCGGCAACGTGGATATCCAGACGGGTGGCCGGCTGGCCTTCAACGCGGGGGCCGGCGGTGCGGGTTTCGGCGGAGTGATCTCCGGCAGTGGCGGCGTGACCAAGCAGGGAACCGGCAACCTCGCCGTTTCGGGTGCGAGCACCTTCTCGGGCGGCACGCGGCTGGAGACCGGCAGCATCACGGCGTCGGGGGCATCGGCGCTCGGCACCGGGGGCGTGGCGGCCGTGGGTGGCGGGCTGTATGCCGCCGCGGGCACGACCGTCTCGAACGTGATCACCGTCGGGGACGTGCCCACCGGCGGGCAGGCCCCGGCGTTGCTGGCGGGCTGGGATTTTCAGACGACGACTTCTGGCGGCACGGCCGTCGTCGCCGCTCCGAACACGCCCGGCGCCTATGTCGCCAACCTCGGCTCCGGCTCGCTGCGGCTCAACGGCACGAGCGGCTCGAGTGTTTGGGCGTCCACCCAGCTCGACGGCTTCAGCGGCACCGACGTCAACGCGGGGCCCGGTTTCGCGACCTCCACCACGTCGCCGGCGGCGCTCGCGCTCGTCGGCAGCGGTGCCAACGGACAGCATGCCGTCTTCAGTGTCGACATGACGGGCCAATCGTTCCTCGACGTCAGCTACGCCACGCGGTATTCGTCGGCCGAGGCCTTCACCTCGCACCGCTGGGCCGTGAGCACCGACGGCACGACCTGGATGCCGGTGGGAGACGTCGCCGTCAACTCCTCGACGTTCGGCACGAAGACCCTGCCCACGATCACGGCGCTGGCCGGCTCGTCGACCGCCTACCTGCGGCTGACCGTGGATGGCGCCACGTCGCCCAGCGGCAACAACCGGCTCGACAACATTCAGCTGCGAGCCACCGCGGGCACGCTGCCCACCGGGAATGTGGTGATCGGCACGCAGGCCGGCAGCGGCACGGCAACCTTCGCCGGCAACCTGCTGCTCAACCAGGCCGCGACGCTCTCCGCGGCCGCGGGCGGCCGGGCTGACTTCACGGGCGTGATCGCCGATGGCTTCGGCCAGAACGGCGTGCGGAAGGCAGGGGCCGGCACGGTCGTGCTCTCAGGAGTCAACACCTATGCGGGCATCACGCAGGTGGACGAGGGCACGCTGCTGGTCAACGGATCGGTCGGGGCCGGGGGCGTGCGGGTGAATGCCGCGACACTCGGCGGCACGGGGCGGGTGGGCACGCTGGCCGTCGCGGCCGGCGGCGCCGTCTCGCCGGGCACGACCGGGCCGGGCACGCTCACCGCGGGGGCGACCACGCTCGCCGGCGGAGCGTCGTATGCGTTCCAGATGGCCGACGCTGCCGGGATGCCGGGCACCGGGTGGGACCTGCTCGATCTCACGGGCTCGCTGAGCGTGACCGCCACGTCGCAGGCCCCGTTCACCGTGAACCTGTGGACGGTGGCAGCCGGCGGCGGAGACGGCTCGGCCGCGAACTTCAACCCGCTGCAGCCCTACCGGTGGACCTTCCTCGACGGCGACGCGCCGCTCACGGGCCTGGATCTTGCCGGTTTCACGGTGAATGCCACCGCGACGGCGACGACCGGCGGGTTCGCCAACGCCACGCAGGGGGGCTCGTTCAGCGTGGCCTTGTCCCAACTCGGCACCGGCCTCGACGTGTTGTTCACGCCCGATCCGGTTGCCAGCGTGCAGACCTGGTATGGCGACGGCGTGGTGGCCGGCGGTGCGGGGGCCTGGTCTGCGAGTGGGAGCAACTGGCTCGTGGGCACGACCGTCCAGGCGTGGGATCCGCTGCGGACCGGCGTGTTCGGCACGGCCGGCGGCGCGGTCACGGTGGACGCGGGCGGGATCACGTCCGGCAACGGTCTGCGGTTCGAGGCCGCCGGCTACGAACTCTCCGGTGGCACGATCACGCTCGCGGGCGGTTCGCGGCTCGGCAACTCGCTCACGGTGGCCGATGGCATCTCAGCCACGATCGCCTCTGGGCTGGCCGGTTCGGCGGGCATGACGAAGGCGGGCGGTGGCACGCTCGTGCTGACGGGCACCAACCCGCTCACCGGCGGCGTGACGGTGGCCGCGGGCACGCTCCAACTCGGCGCGGGTGGCACGGCGGGCAGCGTCACCGGCGACGTGCTGCTCGGGGCGGGGGCCACGCTTGCCGTGGACCGGTCCGACGCGGTCACGTTCGCGGGGGCGATCAGCGGCACCGGTGGCCTCGCGAAGCGCGGCAGCGGTGTGCTGACGCTGACCGGAGCGGGGACTGCCACCGGCGGCACGACCGTCGCGGCCGGCTCGCTCGTGGTCGGCAACGGGGCCGCCGCGGGATCGATCGCGGCGACGGCGCCCGTGGATGTCGCAGCCGGCGCGCTGCTCGCCTTCGATCGGTCCGATGCGATCGGCTTCGCGGGTCGCGTCACCGGCCCGGGCACAGTCGAGCAGCGGGGAACGGGCACGCTCACGCTGTCGCGTTCCGGTCCGTATGGCGACGCCTTCACGCTCCGGGTCGCGGCCGGCACGGTCGACCTCAATCGGGCGGGCAACTCGCTCGTCGGCATCCTCGGCCTCGGCAATACCGTCCAACTCGCCGGCGGCACGCTCCAGCTCACGAGCAACGCCGGTCCCGAGACACGGCTCGCCGACGCGGCGATCTCCGTGCAGGCCAGCTCGACCATCGCCGTCCAGCGGCTCGGCGGCACGGCGCCCGCCGACCACGTGACGAACGATTTT
>JBILOA010000388.1:0-3087 GCA_044374735.1 Pirellulales bacterium
AGCCCCAGGTAGAGCGTGAGCACGTAGAAGCCGCCGATCGCCGCGATCCCCACGACCGTGCTCTTGCGGGCGGCGGCGGCGTCCTTGACGGTGTAGTAGCGGATCAGGATGTGAGGCAAGGAGGCCGTGCCGCAGAAGAGCGCGAGCATCAGGCTGGCGAAGTCGAGCCGGCCCGCGAGCGTGTTCCCGGCGAGGCCCTTGAAGTAGCCGCCGGGCCGGAGCAGCTCGGCAGCCGGCCGCTCCCTGGGTGTGAAGGTGTCGTGGGTGCCGTCCGCGTCGGTCCGCGTGGTCTTCTCCCAGGTGACGACCGTGGAGTCTTCGAGCGCCGCCAGATAGGCCAGCGGCCCGAGCGGCCCGGTCGCCCGGGCGTCGCCATACCGGTCGGGCAGCCGCGTGATCGTGCCCACCGGCCGCAGGTCGTGGTCGCCTCCCTGCGGCTTGCCGTCCACCAGCACGGTGCCGTCGGGCCGGATGGTGCGGACCTGCGGCGTCATCTCAACCGGGCCTTCGCGGCCGGCGTTCACGGCCAGGCCCCGGGCCAGGATCAGCCCGGTGAGCACCCCGCAGAAAAGCACGAGCAGCGACCCCTTGATGAACTGCACCCACGTCGTGCTCACCATCCCCGCCGTGACCACGATGCAGGTCACCGCCACGCCCACCAGGATCACGCCGACCCAGTGCGGCAGGCCCAACAGCGGCGTGACGAGCGAGCCGGCCCCGACCATCTGCGGAATCAGGTAGAAGACGCTGACCACGAGCGTCGAGATCGCCACCGCCAGCTTGATGCCCCAGCTGTCAAACCGTGCGTCGAGCGCGTCGGCGAAGGTGAACTTGCCCAACTCCTTGATCGGTTCGGCGATCACGAACAGCGCCACCACCCAGCCCGCGAGGAAGCCGATCGAGTACAGAAAGCCGTCGTAGCCGTGGAAGGCGATCATCCCGCAGATGCCGAGGAACGACGCCGCCGAGAGGTAGTCGCCGGCAAAGGCGATCCCATTGACCGCCCAGTGCACCTGGCCGTGGGCGGCGTAGTAGCCCTGGGCCGACTGCCCCTTGCGGCCGAGCCGGAAGGAGAGCCAGAGGACGGCCCCCACGAAGGCGGCGAAGATGCCGATCGCCAGCGGTGACGTCTCGTGGAGCATGGTTTCGATCCGCCTCCTAGCGGCCCGCCCGGGCGACCATGTACACGACGGAGAGCAGCACCGCCGCCACGATCAATCCGAGCCCGCAGGCAATCGCCAGGTTCACGCCGCCGAAGGGCCGCTCGGCCACGAGGTCGGGTCGCGCGAGCACGAGCGTGATGAATCCCCCGTAGAGCAGCACGTAAAGGCCGAACAGGGCGAGGCCCAACCGGCTGGCCGGCGTTGCCGTTCGCGGCTGCCGTGCGTCGCGGTCTGTCATGCCGTCGCCCTCCTCGCCCCCGGCGGCCGCCGGGAGAGGCCCAGAATACACGCCTCGGCGGCCTGCGGCAGGCCGCCGCGTGTCACTCCGCCGGGACAGGGTCCGCCTTTCGCTTCCGGTCGCGGTTCTTCCCACCAGCCGGCCAGGTCGGCGCCTCGGCTGCAATCTCGGCGGTGGAGGCCCGCAACCGTTCCATCATGGCCGAGAGCCGCTCAGGCTCCCGCGATGCGAGATCGGTCGTTTCGCCACGGTCGGCCGCGAGGTCGTAGAGTTCGGGCTTCTCGAGGCTCTCGTCCACCACGATCTTCCAGGGCCCCTCACGGTAGGCCACCTTGCCGCCCCACCGCCAAACCATCGGCCGGGGCCGCTCGATCATCCCGTCGGCGAGCGCCGGCAGCAGGTTCATCCCGTCGAGCTTCACACCCGCCGGCGGCTCGACACCCGCGGCGGCGAGCGCGGTGGGGAAGAAGTCGCTGCCGATCACCGGCAGGTCGCTCGTGCCCCCCGCCTCGACCTGCCCGGGCCACCGGATCAGGCCCGGCACGCGGTGCCCCCCCTCGTACATCGACCGCTTGCGGCCCCGCAGCTTCCCGGCGAGGCCGCGACCGGGCCCCTTGGTGCCGTCTCCCTCGGGTCCGTTGTCGCTGGAGAAGAAGACCAGCGTGCTCTTCGCCACCCCGAGCTCGTCGAGCGCCTTCATCACCGTGCCGAAGGCGTCGTCGAGTTGCGTGATGTTGGCCCGGTAGGTCCGCTCCACCGGATCCGCGACGCCGGCATGAAGCCGCTCGTACCGTTCGGCCGACGCGATGGGATAGTGCGGTTCGTGCGTCCAGACGGCGAGAAAGAAGGGCCTGGCCGGGTCGCGCCGCTCCTCCAGCCAGGTCACCGCCTCCTTGGCGATGAAGGGGGCCGAGTAGTCGTCCGCCTTGCCCACCGGCTCGCCGTTGCGGACGAAGTTCTGAGGAAAGGCGTGGCTGGGGGCGGCGTTGTTCTGGGTGGCGAGCCACCAGGCGTAGCCATGGGCGTCGGGTTGCGGCTGCTCGGGGGAGTTAAAGAGGCCGTTCAAATGCCACTTGCCCACGTGGCAGGTGTCGTAGCCCGCGGCGCGGAGCAGTTTCGGCAGCGCGATCTCGCTCGTCCGCAGGTGGATCGGGCTGCCTTCGGGGATCCAGGTGAACACGCCGTTGCGGTAGGGCGTGCGGCCCGTGAGCAGCGCCGACCGCGACGGCGAACAGACGCTCGAGGCGGAGTGGCAGTCGGTCAGCCTGAGGCCCTCGGCGGCGAACCGGTCGAGGTTCGGCGTGATCGCGGCGGCGTTGCCGTAGCAGCCGAGCTCCCCGTAGCCGAGGTCGTCGGCCAAAAAGAGCACGATGTTGGGCCGCGCCGAGCGGGCCGACTCGGCGGAGCCGACCCCCGAAAACGAGGCCGCCTGCGCCGGCTTCCGCTTCAGCCTTTCCGGCGGCCCGGGCTTGGGCTGGGCGCGAACGGGATAGAGCATGGCCGGGTTCGCCACGCGACCGGGCGGCCGGCGGGCCGGCGAGTTCGGATCGATGATCTCAGCCGTCATCCGCGTGGCCAAGCCCCGCAGCCGCTCGACCACCTCGGGGTTCGCCGCAGCCACGTCGGTCTTCTCGCCGATGTCGGCCTCCAGGTCGTAGAGCCGCGGGGAGGCGAGCGACGCCGGCA
>JBILOA010000389.1:0-3082 GCA_044374735.1 Pirellulales bacterium
CGGGTGGTGAAGCCGGTGGCCTCGCCGCCAGCGGCGGCCTCGCTGGCGGTGGCGCGGCGGGAGGCAGTGCCGCCGAGGGTACGGGCGGCGATGGCCAGGAATCCGCCGGTGCGGGCGACGTCGCCGGCAGTTCGGCCGGGGGCGGCGGTTCGCCCGCAGGCGGCTCGGGAGGCTCGGGCACCGCGGGTGGTGGCAGTGCGGCGTCAGCCTCGGGTGGCGGGGGCGGTAGTTTCGGCCCCGCGCTGCCGGGCATGGCGGAAGGCCAAGCCGGCGGAGTGAGCGGCGGCCAGTCGGGCTCCGCCGGGGGCGCCTGCTCGCTGGCCGGTCGCCGCGGAAGCAACTGGGCGAGCCTCGCCACGAATGACCGGCCGATTCCCCTGACCCGGCCCCTGCGGCTCGAGTGCTCGGCCGACGAGTTCCGGCTGCTCGGCAGCGGAGGCCGAGTCACGGCCCGGGTGGCGATCCCGTCCCGCACCGCCGACGCCATCGACCCGCTGGTGCGCGAGGTGCATACGGTGGTCGGCGGCTGGGGCATGGCCGGTGACCGGATGTATTGGAAGCCCGAACTGGTGCTCAGCGCCACGCCCGACGGCGTCGGCCGCCGCGACGAGCTCGAGCAGTTGCTCACCGACAGCGGCCTCGACACCCGTCGCGCCGACCAAGGCGATGCCGTTCGCCGCCTCCCGCCCGTCAATCGCACGGGCCGCGTCTTCCCATCCCGCTGAGCCTTTGAAGCCGGAGCCGAGCCGATGCCACGCCCCCGCGCAGAAGCCGACCTCTCCGCCGGTCAGGATTCGTTCCTCGACGTCGTCACCAACATCGTCGGCATCCTGATCATCCTGGTGATGGTGATCGGGGCCCGGGTTCGCCAGATCATTCTCGAGCCGCCCGATCCGGCGGCCGCGCCCGCGGTGGCCGCGGTGATGGCGGAAGCGACGGAGTTGGCGCAGACGGTCACCTCGACGGAGACCGAGATCGAGGGCCTCGAGGCGCAGATCGCGGAGGTCGAGCTCGAGGCCGCGGCGGCCGCCCAGTCCCGGCTGAACCTCGCGACCGCCGTGGCCGCGGCCACGCGGGAGTTGGAGCAACGCAAGGCCGAGGCCGATGCCGCGAGCGTGGCCGCGGCCGAGCGGGCCGCCCGTCGCCGGGCGCTTACCGCCGAGATTCACCAGTGCACGCTCGAAACCCAGGGGCTGGGCCACGCCAAGGCGACGACCGAGGAGGTGCTGGCCTATCCCACGCCGATCGGCCGCATGGTCAACGGCGAAGAGATCCACTTCCGGCTGGCCGGGGGCCGGGTCGCCTACGTGCCGCTCGAGGAACTGTTCGAGCTCGCCAAGGCCCATACGCGGCGAAACGCCGACTCGCTCTCGGATCTCGCCACGCGGGTCGTGACGGTGGGGCCGGCCCGCGACTTCAACCTCGATTACGTCGTGGAGACCAAGATCGATCGGGCCCGCGGCCAGGTGCTGGTGCGGTCCCGGGAGTGGGTGGTGCGGCCGGTGGGGCCGGCCGTCGGCGAACCGGTCGCCGAGGCGCTCGGGCCGACGTCGCGATTTCGCGGCGTGCTGTCGGGAGTCAAGCCCGACACGACCGTCACCCTCTGGTGCTACCCCGACAGCTTCGAGGGCTACCGGGCGATCCGGGCGGAGCTCCATCGCCTCGGCATCCCCACGGCCGGCCGGCCGCTCCCCGACGGCGCCCCGATCGGCGGCTCGACCGACGGCAGCAAGAGCGTCGTGCAGTGACGACCGCCGGGCGGAGCGTCTTGCCGACTGAGCCGTAGGCCGTGCCACCGGGCAGCGGCGCGTTGTTCACCGTGAACCCGCCGTTGGTGATGATCGTGGCGGCGTGGCCCCGACCCATCGCGAGCATGGCGCCGACCATCCACCCCAACCGAAGCCACCTGCGTCTGTGGATCATGGAGCTGGTTCCGCTTTCTGCCCGAGCCACCACGGCGTGATTGATGACCGCTCGTCGTCGACGTATACCGGCACATCGTGAGGTCGCCGTGAGCAGCGGGCTGCCGGATGCGCAACGTCGCTTGCCGCGTGCGCACGGGTGGGGCCACCGGCTTCATGGCAGCGTCGCTCGCGGAGAGCGGGGTCAAGTGAGGCAAAAATCACATGAGACGTCTTGCGATCGTCGCTGCGGCGCTGGTGGTTGTTAGCCGGCCGGTGCCTGCGGACCAAGGGGCGACGCCCCATCCCGCGGTGAATGGTGCCGTAACCGCCAGTCCCGACGACCCTGCGGGCCGGCCGCTGAATCGTGCCGCCCGCCTCGACGGCGTCGACAACGGCCTGCGGATCGGCATGGGCGTGATTCCTCCGCCCTGGACGCTCGAGGCTTGGATCAAGGCCGAACCTGGCGCGGCCAGGCCGTTGCAGGTCATCGTGGGCGGCGGGGATCTCACCGATCGCGTGCCGGTCGATTCGGAGCCCCTGGTGATCAAGGACGGGAGGCTTCACCATGCCCATGGGGGGCTGACGGCGCCCCAGCCGCTCGGTCACCAGTGGCGGCACGTCGCGCTGACCTGTGACGGCACGAGCACTGCGATGTATCTCGACGGCGAGGAAGCAGGCCGGTCCGCCACCGCTACGGCGATCATTCCGGGCTCGCTCGGTTGGCATACGACCGCGAAGACCGCGTTTCGCGGCCTGCTCGACGAGGTGCGAATCTGGTCGGCATCCCTGTCGGGCGAGACGCTGCGAAGCTGGCTGGGCAGGCCGCTCGAGCCGTCGCACCCGGCTTTCGCCAGCCTCTGTGGCTACTACCCGCTCGATGATCTGGACGACGAAACCAGCAGCAACTGGGTCGGTGGCGGGCATCTGCCGTTCCATGTGCGCAGCGGTCGCATCGACCACAAGGGCTCGGCCCCGTTGGCCGAGGCGGTCGTCAATGACAATTCCCGCTTCGCGGATGCCGCCGCGCCCCAGCGGCTGTTCAACGCGGTCGTGGTCCACGGCGAATGGGATGCCGACGCAGGGGCAACCGACGACCCGGTGCTCAAGCTGCGGGTGGCCGTGCAGGGGCAGGCGAAGCCGATGCGGCTCACAACGCTGGACCTCGACCTCGCCGCCTG
>JBILOA010000390.1:0-3081 GCA_044374735.1 Pirellulales bacterium
GGCGGCGTTGCGGGCGAAGTCGATCACCGCGCACTGCATCCCCAGGCAGATGCCCAGGAACGGCAGCCCGCGCTCGCGGGCGAAGCGGATCGCCTCCACCTTCCCCTCGATGCCCCGCTCGCCAAAGCCGCCCGGCACGAGCAGCCCGTCGAATCCGGCCAGCAGCCGCTCGGCCCCCTCGCGCTCGATCTGCTCGCTCGGGATCGCCTGCACGCGGACGGTCGTCTTGCGGGCGATGCCGCCGTGGTCGAGCGCCTCGTAAATGCTCTTGTAGGCGTCGCGGTGCTCGGCGTACTTGCCGACCAGCGCGATCGAGACCTCGTGCTCGGGGTTCCGCAGCCGGTGGAGGATGTCGTGCCACTCGTCGAGGTCGGCCGCCGGGGCCGTGAGCCCGAACCGCCGCAGGATGATGTCGTCGATCCGGTTGCCCTGGAGCGAGAGCGGCACCTCGTAGATCGAGAAATCCTTGTCCCGCTCCTCGATCACCGCCTCGAGCGGCACGTTGCAAAAGAGCGCGATCTTCTCCCGGTCGGAGACGTCGAGCGCCCGTTCGGTGCGGCAGACGAGCACGTCGGGCTGGATGCCGATCTGGCGGAGGATGCCCACCGAATGCTGCGTGGGCTTGGTCTTCAGCTCGCCGGCCGCCTTGAGGTAGGGCACCAGCGTGAGGTGGATGAACATGCAGTTCTCGCGGCCCACCTCCAGCGGGATCTGCCGGATCGCCTCCAGGAAGGGCAGGCTCTCGATGTCGCCCACCGTGCCGCCGATCTCGGTGATCACCACGTCGGTGTCGGCGTCGGCGAGTTGCTTGACCACCTCCTTGATCTCGTTGGTGATGTGGGGAATCACCTGGACGGTGTTGCCGAGAAACTCCCCGCGCCGCTCCTTCGTGATCACCGAGAGGTAGATCTGGCCGGTGGTGTAGTTGCTCTTGCGGGTCAGCGGGGTGGAGGTGAACCGCTCGTAGTGGCCGAGATCGAGATCGGTCTCGCTGCCGTCGTCGAGCACGTACACCTCGCCGTGCTGGTACGGGCTCATCGTGCCCGGATCGACGTTGATGTAGGGGTCGAGCTTCTGCAGCTTCACCCGCAGGCCGCGGGATTCGAGCAGCATGCCGATCGACGCGCTGGTCAGACCCTTGCCCAGCGAACTGACCACGCCGCCGGTCACGAACAAATGCTTCGTCACGCCCGGGAACTCCTTCCCTTCCGCCGGTGCCTCGATCCTTCTGCCTCGCCACCCGGCTGGCCGCGGTTTGCACCGCGGCCGTCGCCGGCGCTGGCTCCGGAACCGGATTGAACCAGCGGCGCCGCGGGTGGTCAATCGGCCGGCGTGCCGCCGCGGCCTGACTACGGGGAATCCATGGGGTAGAGTTGAGGGCATGCACGCCCCCGCCCCGTCCGCCGCCGCGCCCGCCACGGGCAATCTCCGGATTCGCAGCCTCGAGCCGCTCGTGCCGCCGTCGCGGCTCTGCAACCTCCTGCCGCTCGGCCCCGAGGCCGCCGCCACGATCGTGGCGGGCCGCCGCGCGGTGGAGCGGGTGCTCGCCGGCGAGGATCCCCGGTTGATGGCGATCGTGGGCCCGTGTTCGATCCACGACGTCGACGCCGCCCGCGACTACGCCGCCCGGCTCAAGACCCTCGCCGACGGGCTGGGAGACCGGCTGCTGGTGGTGATGCGGGTCTATTTCGAGAAGCCGCGGACGACCGTCGGCTGGAAGGGGCTGATCAACGACCCGCACATCGACGACACCTTCGACGTGGCCACCGGCCTGCGGCTGGCCCGCAGCCTGCTGATCGAGATCGCGGCCATGGGGCTGCCGACGGCCACCGAGTTTCTGGAGCCGATCACGCCCCAATACATCGCCGACACGATCGTGCTCGGGGCGATCGGCGCCCGCACCACCGAGAGCCCGACCCACCGCCAGATGGCCAGCGGCCTCTCGATGCCGGTGGGCTTCAAGAACTCGACCGACGGCTCGCTGCAGGCGGCGATCGACGCGATGCAGGCGGCGAAGACACCCCATTCGTTCCTGGGCATCGACAACGACGGCGGCACGTGCGTGGTCTCGACCACGGGCAATCCCTGGGGCGTGCTCATGCTCCGGGGCGGTCGCTCGGGCAGCAACTACTCGCCGGAGGTGATGCTCGAGGCCCGCACGAAGCTGGAGAAGGCCGGCCTGCCCGCGCGGATCATCGTCGACTGCAGCCACGCCAACTCGGGCAAGGACCACACCCGGCAGGCGGCGGTGTGGCGGGACGTGCTCGAGCAGCGGGTGGCCGGCGACCGGTCGATCGTGGGGCTGATGCTCGAGAGCAACATCCAGGCGGGCGCCCAGCCGGCGAATGCCGACCGGGCGAAACTCGCCTACGGCGTCTCGATCACCGATGCCTGCATCGGCTGGGAGGAGACGGAATCGCTCCTCCGCGAGGCCCATGCCCGGCTGGCCTAGCCCGCGGCGGCCGGGCTGAAATCGGCCTCGACCTCGCTTGCCCCGGTTCGCTAGGCTGCGGAACCGGATTTGTTCCGCATCCGCGAAAGGATTCGCCCATGCGCCTACGACTCGCCGCCGTCGTCGTTCTCACGCTCGCCACCCTGCCCGTCTCGGCCCAGGTCGCCCTGCCGCCGTCCACCGAAGAACTCCGGACGGTCGTTTCGGCCCAGCAGGTGCTCGACGAGTTCGGCGGCCTCCAGATCGAGTCGATCCCCCCGGCGATGCTCAGCACGGCCCAGGGCATCGCGATCTTCCCCAACATGATCAAGGGGGGCTTCATTCTGGGCGTCAACTACGGCAAGGGCGTCTTGCTCGTCCGCCGCAGCGACGGCTCGTGGAGCCCACCGGCGATGGTCACGATGGGCGGCGGCAGCCTCGGCTTCCAGGCCGGCGTGCAGGCGGCCGACATCGTGCTCGTGTTCGCCACGCCCCGCAGCCTCGAGGGCATGATGCGCGGCGACAAGGTCACCCTCGGTGCCGACGCCAACGTGGCCCTCGGCCCGATCGGCCGCTCCGCCAACGCCGGCACCGACGCCCGGATGGGCGCCGAAATCTATTCCTACGCCCGCTCCCGGGGCCTGTTCCTC
>JBILOA010000391.1:0-3080 GCA_044374735.1 Pirellulales bacterium
CGACATCTCGATCGGCGAGCCCATCGCCCTGCCGTTCGCCCGGCCCAAGTCCGGTACCGGTTCCACAGCTCCTGCGGCGGCGTCGACCGAGCCAGCCGCCGCGGCCACGCCAGGTCAGGGATGGCTTGGCATCACGGTCGCCGAGTCGAAAGTGCCCGGACGGTGGATGGTCGACCAGGTCGCGCCGAAGAGCCCGGCCATGGCTGCAGGGATCAGCCCCGGAGACGAGGTGCGGGCCATCGGCGGCCTGCCGCTGCGGAATGCGGACGACGTCGCCCAAGCCCTGACGTCGATCACCCCGGGCCAGGACGTCCGGCTCGCGATCGGGCGGGGAGAGGACGTTTCCGACATCACGCTCACGGCCGTGCCCAGGCCGGCAGTCGTCGCCAGGTCGCTTCCGAACTCGCCCGCCCCCGACGCGGCGGCGGCTCTACCCCAGCCAGACACCGACATGACAGCGTTGGCCGCGCCGCAGGCAGCCGCCACCCCCGCGCCGATCGGCTCAGCCGCGACGCCGAACGAGTCCGCCCCCCTGGCAACCCTGCCGCTTGCCCCACGCGACGCCCCCGCAACCGCCCCGCTGGCCGCTCTTCCTGCGACGCCCCCGGCCGCTCTTCCCGTGACGCCCCCAGCCGCCCTGGCCGAGCTTCCACCGGCTGCAGCGTTTGCCGCCGCGCCGCCCATCGCCGCCGCCGCCCCGGCCGTGGCCGCGGCTCCCGTGACTTCCCCCCGGTTTCCCCGGCCCATGGAATCGGCGGAACCGCCCGCCGCCCGCTTCGAACCGGCCGCACCCGTGGCGGCCGCCGAGCCGGCCACACCCGCGCCGCAGGCCGCCGCGAACACGAGTGGCCGGATCGCGCTCGGCGTTCGCACGATCCCGATCGATCCCGGGATGCAAGCGCGGTTCAACCTCCCGGCCGCCAGTGGCGCCTACGTCATCGGCGTGGTGGGCGATCTGCCGGCCTCGAAGGCGGGCGTGCCGCCGGGCAGCGTGATCGTGGCCCTCGACGAGCGGCCCGTGCGGTCGCCCGACGAGCTCACCCGCCTGGTGACCAGCGGCCCGGTCGGCAAGCCGGTGCCCCTGGAGTATGTGCTGCCGGGCGGAACCGCGCGACGGGCCGAAGTCGTCCTGCAGACCCTCGAACAGCCTCTCGAGGAGGCCCTCGTCGGCTCACCGACGCCGGCAGGCGTTCCCACGCTCCAGCCCCAGCCGGAACCCACCGTGGCGCGGAGGCCGGCGACCAGCGACGAGGCCGCGGCCCTGCGAGACGAGATCCGCCGGCTGGAAACGCGGCTGCAGACGCTCGAGCGGCGACTGACGGACCGCTGACGGTCGACAGCCGAAAACCACGAGCCTCTGCCCAGTCCGTCAGGCCGCCGCGGCGCGCACGTCGCCTGCCGGCAGGCCGTGGAGCGCGAGTTCCTCGTCGAGCAGCACCCCGGGAGCCCCCGGTTCGCACGCCCGCTGCAACGCCACCCGCGACGCCTCCTTGCGGACGGCCCGCTGTCCGGGGCGACGGTGGCGGGCGGTCGCCCAGGCCTCGGCTTCGTTGGACAGGTGCGTGAGCAGCGACTCGATGCCGGCCCGATGCCGTTCGATCCCGTCGCGGTCGAGGTCGGCCGGCACGTGGATGGCGCGGCTGACGACGCCCCGGGCCCGGGAAAACGGCCGCGGGATCGCGAACCGGTCCCACGTGCCCGCCCGCCAGGGCCGGTCATAGCCCATGCCCATCGCCACGATAGGGATCCCGAGCGTGCTCGCCAGGAAGACGCAGCCCGGCGCCAGACGCCGGCGCGGGCCGCGCGGACCGTCGGGCGTGATCGTGAGGTTGCCGACGGCGGCCCGCTCGGCGAGCTCCCGCAGCGCCGCGGAGCCGCCCCGGAAGGTGCTGCCACGCACGACCCCGAAGCCCATCATCCGGGCCACGCGATCGAGGATGTTGGCGTCGGTGTGCCGCGAGAGCAGCATCGCGATGTTGGAATGGCCGCGGAGATAGAGCGGCATCAGGATGTTCTCGTGCCAGAAGACGTAGATCTTCGCGCCCCGGTACCGCGGGTGCACGGGGTCGACCTCCGGATCGCCGAACTCGACCTGATAGTCGAGAGTGCCCATCCACTGGCGGATCGCGGCTGTCGAGACGAGCGACCAGGCGCCGATCGCGAACGGGCTCGTGACATTCATCGTTGCAGGTCCTTCCTTGGACACGCCGGCCGTGGTGGCCGGCCGCTCAGTCGCCGTACCAGATGCCTTCGAACACTTCCTCGGCCGGCCCGGTCATCGACACCGGCCCCGTGCCGGCCCAGGCGAGATCCAGACGGCCACCGGGCAGGTCGGCCGCGAGCTGGCCATCCGTGCGGCCGGTCAGCACGCCGGCCACACAGACCGCCGACGCGCCCGTGCCGCAGGCGAGCGTGATCCCGCTGCCCCGCTCCCAGGTCCGCATCCGGACGTGATCGCGGGCCAGCACCTCCACGAAGTGCACGTTCACCCGGCGGGGAAACGAGGGATGCCGCTCGATCCGCGGGCCGATCTCCTCGAGCGGCACGGCGGCCACGTCGCGGCAGTAGAGCACCGCATGCGGGTTGCCCATCGAGACGCAGGTCATCCGCGGGTCGAGGCCGCACGCCTCCCACCACGGCTCGCGCGGGCCGAGCGGCTCGCAGGCCGCCTCGACCACCCGCCCCGCGCCCACTCCGGTGACGGGGATCGCGGCCGCCTCCAGCAACGGCTCGCCCATCTCGACCCGAACCTGCGAGCTGCGCCGGCCGGTGGGCCGCACGACCACCGTGAGCACGCCCCGGCCCGTCTCGATCGTCACGGCCCCGGCCGGCGCGTGGCCGCGGGCGACGACCAGATGGGCCACGCACCGGACCCCGTTGCCGCACATCTCCGACTCGCTGCCGTCGGCGTTGAACATCCGCATCCGGGCGGCCGCGCGAGACGACGGCTCCACCAGGATCAAGCCGTCGCCGCCGACGCCCGTGTGCCGATCCGAGATCCGCGGGGCCAGCGCGGCCGGGTCGGCCGGCGCCGACTCGGCGAAGCAGTCGACGTAGACGTAGTCGTTGCCGAGGCCGTG
>JBILOA010000024.1:0-10238 GCA_044374735.1 Pirellulales bacterium
GGGCGACGGGGGCAAGGGCCGCTGAACCGGCTTCACCGGAGGCCCGAGCCGGCCGGATCAGCTCCGGCAGCCCGGGTCACTTCAGAGCGATGGTCCGCGCCAGCGGCTTGAGGATCTGCTCGACCACACACGCGTCGACCACTTCTCGGCCCAGCCGGGCCAGGCGGTCGAGCGCCTCGACGTAGGTCATGTCGTGGTCGAGGCTCCCATACTGCCGCGCCGTCACGTAGACGCTGAGCTGCTCCTCGTTGAAATCGCCCGTCCGCACCTGGAAGGCGTTGGTGCGGGTCTCCATGCCGATCCGCACCTGCGTGCGGCACTCTTCGTCCATCGCCAGGGTGATCGACGGCTCGCAGTTGATCACCTTGGCACCGGGCAGGTCGGCGAACCGCTCGAAGGCCGGCGCCACACCCAGGGCCTCGGCCACCAGGGCGTTGTGGTTTCCGCGAAATGCGAAGTCGAACCCGAACAGCACGTCGAGCGCCTCGCAGTCCAGCGGGCTGACGGAGAGGAACGCGGGGGCCAGGTCGAGCACCAGCCGGTGCTGGGCGATCGCCTCGTCGAGGGAGCCCGGGTTCACCTGGCCGGAGCAGAGCCGCCGCGTCTCCACGGCGGCCCACCGATACCGCCCCTGCTCCTTGTCCTCTTCGAGCACGTAGTCCCGCTTGTCGCGGCAGTAGAACTTCCGCATCGTGGGGTAGCGGCGCTGAACCTGCTCGAAGTACTGGAGGATCGTCTCCCGCTGCGAGGGCAGTTCCATCTCCGTCGCCAGGTTCATGTTGACGTAGAAGTCGTCGGCGAGCGACGCGTACGGCATCATGGCGGTGGGTGCTCCCCAGAATCAGTTACGGACAAAACGCCGTTATACCCGGCGAATTCGTGGGGTGTCAAAGCACGGCGATCGGCCGTCGTCAAAACCCGTTCGCGCGCTCAGCGGCAGGACGACGAGTGGCATTCCCCGGCAGGCGGTGGCATACTGCCGAGGGTCGTGCTTCCGCCGGCCTCCCGCGCCGACTCACCTTCACGCCGCGATCGCGATGCCCACCAAGTCCGATCCGATCAAGATTCCCGACGAGCGGCTCTCGGTCGAGAAGCGCGCCGACGGCGCCGTCGTGGTGCGGGTTCAGTCGGAAGGACCGGAAGGTTCCCGGTTGCCCGACGCAGTGTTCTCATTCCGCTGCGGCGACCCGCAATATGCCTACTGGCTCGGCCGCCTCGACGCCGGCCGCCGCTGACATCGCTCAGTCGTCGCGCGAGCTCGCGATCAGCGTGATGAACTCGCGGTTGCTCTTGAACTTCGCCAGCTGCTTCGTGAGCTGCTCCATCGCGTCGACGTGGTGCATGCTCGACAGCGTCCGCCGCAGCATGCCGACCGCGTGAAGCGTGTTCGGGTCGAGCAGTTTCTCCTCGCGGCGGGTTCCCGACTGCGAGATGTCGATCGACGGCCAGACGCGGCGGTCGGCCAGCTTCCGGTCGAGCACCAGCTCCATGTTGCCGGTGCCCTTGAACTCCTGAAAGATCAGCTCGTCCATCCGGCTGCCGGTGTCCACGAGCGCCGTCGCCACGATCGTGAGCGAGCCGCCTTCCTCGAACACCCGCGCCGTCGCGAACAGCTTCTTGGGGATGTCGAGGGCCTTGATGTCGACGCCGCCCGACATCGTCCGGCCGGTGTTCCCCACCCACTTGTTGAAGGCCCGGGCCATCCGCGTGATCGAGTCCATCAGCAAGAACACGTCCTTGCCGGTCTCGGCCATCCGCTTGCACCGCTCGATCACCAACTGCGAGAGCCGCACGTGGCTCTCCACGTCGCAATCGAGGCTGCTGGCGAGCACGTCTCCCTTGACGCTCCGCCGCATGTCGGTGACCTCCTCGGGCCGCTCGTCGACCAGCAGCATCACGAGATTCAGCTCGGGGTGGTTCTCCGAGATCGCCTGTGAGACCTGCTGCAGCAGCACCGTCTTGCCGGTGCGCGGAGGCGCCACGATCAGGGCCCGCTGCCCCTTTCCCAGGGGCGTGAGCAGGTCCATCACCCGCGTCGTGATCGGCTGCTGCCCCGTCTCCAGCCGCAGCCAGGTTTCGGGGTTGATCGGCGTCAGCTGGTCGAAGGTCTTGACGTTGGAATAGTCGTCGGGCCGCATGCCCTCGACTTCCTCGATCTCGCGCACCCGCGGCCCTTGCTGACGGCGGCCCGGCTGCACCATCGCCTTGACGAACACGCCCTCCCGCAGCCGGTAGCGGTCGATCATCTGGGCCGGCACGAACGGGTCGGTGCGCTCGCGGACGTAGTTGTTCTCCGCACTGCGGAGGAAGCCGTAGCCGTTGGGGTGCATTTCCAGCACGCCCACCCCCGGCTCGAGCGGAATGGGTTCGCCGTTCTCCGTCACCTCCGGCTCCGGCTCCGGCGGCCGCATCCCTTCGCTGTCCATGCCGACCGCGCCGGCGCCGGACGGCGGAGGACCACCGCCCCCGCCCCGACGGAAGCGACCACGACGCCTGCCGCCGTAGCCGCCCTGCTGGCCCTGCCCCGGAGCACCACCGGGGCCACCCTGGCCGCCGTACCCTCCGGAACGTCCCCGCGATCGTCTGCGTTTCGACATGAAGACTCCTCGCCCTCCGTGCACCTTCGAAGCGGCGGCATGGCCTCCCAGCCAGACCGCGACCACCCGCCCGCCGGGCAGGAAAACAAACACCTGTGGATTGGTTCTGATTCCCCCCGGGAGCCCCAACGGGCGGAACAGGAGGGTTTGAACCCCGACCGGATTCCTCGCGTCTGCGGCTTCCCGAGGGCGGCTTCCGCCCTCACTAGAAAAAGCCACCAGAAGGGGGTCTTCCGCGACCTGCCCGCTGGGGATGAAACGAAGGGCCGGCCATCCAGCCTGGGAGACGGCCAAAACGGCCAGCCCACCAGAGGCTCCTGAACCGGAACCCGCCCCAACGAGACGATGCGACGGAAAACCGAAAACCGGGCGGCCGGGACCTCGAAACCCAACGAATCGAGGGGTTTCGGCACGCCAGCCACCGATGCCCCGGATTATCGAACCACGGCCGAGGATTGTCAAGCAGGGCGGGGTGCGAAGGGGACGCAACCGGCTTCACGGCCTCGAAACCGCTGGAAACGGTCACGCGGCAGGCGAACGGGCCGCGATCGGGCACGGCCGGCATTTTCGACGCGACTCCTGCGACCCATTGAACCGATAGAAGTGACAAGGTCGGTCATCTCGGGACAGGGACGCCCCGAGGCCGGTCGGATCCTGCTGTGAGGCCGAAGCGATGTTCCGCCCCATCCGTTCCAGCTTTCCGGGTTCTTGGCTCCTCGCGCTGGGCCGGGCACTCACCGCGACCGCCGCCCTGACGGTGTTGGTCGGGACCGCACGCGGCGAAGTCGCCTGGCACGCCGACCTCGATGCCGCCCGAGCCGCCTGCAATGCGAGCGGCAAACCGGTGCTGGCGATCTTCGAAGCCAGCTGGGATGCCGCCGCGGCCGACCCGGCAGCCGACGTGCTCGGCAGCCCCGAAGTCGCGGCCTTGGTCGCGGCCTGCTTCGAGCCGGTGAGGCTCGACGTCGACCAGCATGCCGAACTCGCCCGCCAACTGGCCGTCGCCCACGTCCCGTCGGCCCGCGTGCTCGACCGCGATGCAACGCTCTTGGCCTCGTTCGACTGTCCTGCGACGGCGACGGAGTTCGTGGCCGTGGCCGCCCGCGCCGCCCAGGTGGCTGCCACGGGCAGTTCCGCCGCCGCGGCCGCGTCCACCTCCGACGCCACCAATGCCTTCAGCGGACGGGGCAGAGCCGAACACGAGACGGCCTCCGCGGTCTCCGCCAAGGTGCGGCAGCTGTCCAGCTTCGCGGAGGGTGAGTCTTCCTCGCCCCCGCCGTCTCCCGACCGCGGCGCGATCGCGGCCACCACGAAGGCCACGCCCGCGGCTGACGTCGGAGCGCGGTACAGCGAGCCGCCCGCGGCCCCGGCGCTCGCCACCTCGCCGCCGCCGTGGCGGAGCGAGCAGGCCGCGGCCACCGCCCCGGCGCAGCCAGCGCCGCCCGCCGCGCCGCCCGCCCCCGCCCTGCCCGCGTCGCTCGAACCACAGCCGGCGGCTCCGACCTCGTGGCTGGCCGGCTCGCAGCCGGCGACGGCGACACCGCCCGCGCAGCCGCCGCAGGCGTCCGCCACCCCGGCTGCCGGCGATCAAGCCGTGGCAGCCACCGCTCCGGCCACGGCGGCCGAACCCGGCAAGCCCGAGTCGACCTTCTGGACCACGATCCAGAAGCCCTGGAGCATCTTCACGAAGAGTTCGTCCAAGCCGGCGATCGCAGCGCCCGCGCCGCCGCCGACGCTGCCGCCCGCCCGCCCGCAGTTGCCCGCCGCGCTCGTGCGCAGCGAGCCGCCGGCCGACCAGCACGGCCCGATGCCGCTCGGCCTGGAGGGCTACTGCCCCGTGACCGTCGTCGAGCGGGGCAGCTGGGTCGAAGGCCGGCCCCAGTGGGGCGCCCGGCACCGCGGCCGCACGTATCTGTTCGCCGGCCCGGAGCAGCAGCAGGCGTTCCTGGCAGACCCGGATCGCTACGCCCCGGCCCTCTCCGGTGACGACCCAGTGCTCGCCTTCGAGAACGGCCGCAGCGAACCGGGCCGCCGGGCGTATGGCGTCTCGTACCAGTCGCGGATGTACCTCTTCTCCTCGCCCGAAACGCGGGCGGCCTTCACCGCCGATCCCGACCGCTTCACCTCGCGGGTGATGATCGCGGAAGGAACCGCCCCGGCCGACGGCATCCGTCGATTCTGAGTTCAAGGCGGCAAGGCCATCCATGGCCCTTGCCGCCTTGCCGGGCCTCCGCCCGGCGGCCGCACCTCCGGGCGGCCGTGCTCGTGCGCGGAGTGGCTTCCAGACGAATCGATTCCTCGCCTCCTGTCGCGCTGCCTCTCGACGTTGACTGCGAGGGGTCGCCCGTGCCAATCGAGCGGCGTTGCTGGCCGAGCGCAGGCAGGATGCCGAAGCGAGGGCAGCATCGAGCGATGCGGAGGCCTGGAGGGCCGCAGCGAGCGTCCGGCGAGATGGCACGGGCGACCCCGAGCCTGCGTGCGATGTGGGGTTTGCGAGCTTCCAGCGAGATGGCCGAAGCGACCACGGGCGACTCGGCACAGGCTCGGCCGGTATGATCCGGGCACGCGACCGTGCGAGGAACTCATCATGGCCACCGGCAAGACCTGCGTGCTCGCGCTCGATCAAGGCACGACCTCGAGCCGCGCGATCCTGTTTGACGCCCGAGGCTTGCCCCTCGGGGTCGCGCAGGAAGAGTTTCCCCAGCACGCCCGCGAGGAACGCGGCCCCGATGGCGAGGACCTCGGCATCGTCGAGCACGACCCCGAAGACATCTGGCGGACCCAGCTCGCCTGCGCCCGCCGCGTCCTGACGCAGACCGGCACCGCGGCCGACCAGGTCGCGGCCGTCGGGATCACCAACCAGCGCGAGACGACGATCCTCTGGGACCGCGCCAGCGGCCAGCCCGTCGCCCCCGCGATCGTCTGGCAGAGCCGCGTCTCGGCGCCGATCTGCCGTCGGCTCGAGGCGGCTGGCGTCGGCCCCGAGGTCCGCCGTCGCACCGGCCTGCTCCTCGACCCCTACTTCTCGGCCACGAAGATCGTTCACCTGCTGGACACGATTCCCGGCTTGCGCGACCGCTGCCGCCGGGGCGAGATCCTGTTCGGCACGGTCGACTCGTTCCTCGTCTGGCGGCTCACCGGCGGTCGCGTCCACGCCACCGACGTCACCAACGCCAGCCGCACGCTGCTCTACGACATCCACGAACTCGCGTGGAGCGACGACCTCTGCCGGATCTTCGACGTGCCCCGCGCGATCCTGCCGGACGTGCGCCCCTCGAGCGGCGACTACGGCACCGTGGCCGCCGACCTGCTCGGAGCGGCGTTGCCGATCACGGGCTGCGCCGGCGACCAGGAGGCCGCCGCCTTCGGGCAGGGCGTCGCCGCGGCCGGCGATGCCAAGACCACCTACGGCACGGGCGCCTTTCTCGTCTTCTCGACCGGCGACCGGATCGTCGCGAGCCGCCACGGCCTGCTCGCCACGCCGCTGTGCGTCGCCGGCGGCCCGCCGGCCTACTGCCTGGAAGGGTCCGTGTTCGTGGCCGGCGCGCTCGTGGGCTGGCTCCGCGACGGGCTCGGGCTCGTCGAGCGGGCGGCCGACATCGAGCGGCTCGCCGCGGGTGTGGCCACGAGCGGCGGCGTCACGATCGTGCCGGCCCTGACCGGACTGGGCGCCCCGCACTGGGACCCCGCGGCCCGCGGCCTGATCATCGGGCTCTCCCGGGCGACGACCAAGAGCCACATCGCCCGCGCCGCCCTCGAGGCGATCGCTCTGTCGGTGGCCGACGTGGTGACCTGCATGGGGGCCGACTCCGGCACCCCGCTGGCGCGGCTGCGGGTCGACGGCGGCGCCACGGCCAACGACCTGTTGATGCAGATCCAGGCGGACGTGCTCGGCATCCCCGTGGAGCGGCCGGCCGTCCGCGAGACGACCGCCCTCGGCGCCGCGTTGCTCGCCGGCCTCGCGACCGGGTTCTACGCCGGCCCGGCGGCGGTCGCGGCGGCTCGCCAGGTGGAGCGGCGGTTCGACCCCTCGGGCGACGAGGCCGGCCGGCAGCGGTTGCTCGAGACGTGGCGCGCGGCCGTCGAGCGGTCGAAGGGCTGGGCGGTGGGGCGGTAACGGGATTTCCGCCCGGCGGGGCATCCCTGCCCCCGGCGGGCATGGCGGCCCTTCGGCCGCCGGCCGCACCTCCGGGCGGCCGTCCTCGTGCGTTGGATGGATTCCCAGCGCCCGCTCAGACGAATCAGCCCCGGGAGTGGGAACGTTCCCTCGGGCCACGCTATCCTCGGAGATCTCGCCCCTCCTGGGATCTCGCCGTGTCGCGTTTCGCCATCGCCTGCGGGTTCGTCGCGGTGGCGGTCGCGATGCCCGCCGCCCGTGGCCACGCGGCCGACCAGACGGTGGAGCGAACCGTAGCCGGCCTCGATGCGGCCGTGAACGCCACCTGGACCCGCCTGCCGCTGCGCGACTGGACGGCCCGCGTCGCCGCGCTGGCCGGCAAGCCCGTGATCCTCGACCGCCGCATCGACCCGGATCGCCTCGTGACCCGCACCGCCCGCGGCGAGCCGCTGGCCGACGTGATCCGTGCGGTGGCCCAAGAAGCCGGCGCCACGGTCGAGGAACTGCCCGGCACGATCCGGCTCGTGCCCGCGTCCGCGCGCGGTCGGGCCGCGGCGGCCGCGGACGACCTCGACCGACGGCTGGCCGCGATCCCGGCGCCGCAACGCAAGCCGTTGGTGAAGCCCGAGCCGTGGCGTTGGCCGACCGGCGCGCGGCCTCGCGACCTCGTGACGGCCGCCCTGGCGGAGGCGGGCCTCACCGTCGAGGGCCTCGATGCCATCCCGCACGACCACTTCCCCGCCGCCGAGTTGCCGCCGTTGCCGCTCGCCGAACGGCTCGACCTCGTGCTCGCCCACTTCGATCTGCGCATCCTCTGGTCCGGCGACCGCGGCCGCCCGCGGGGTCGGATCGTGGCCATCGACGCCGACCTCTCGCCGCCGCCACCACGCCGACCGGATGCGCCGGACGGGTCGGCCGCTCAGCGTCGACCGACCACGCCCCCGAGCCGCAGCGTGACACTGCGGGACGAGTTCACCCTGCGGCTCGAGGCCCCGCTCGACCAGGCGCTCGCGGCGATCGCAGCCCGCCTCGGCCTGGAGCTCGATCTCGACCAGGCGTCGCTCGCCGCCCGCGGCATCGCTCCGGGGGAAATCGTCCGGGCCGAGGTCGAGAAGGCCTCCCGCGACCGTCTCCTCGACGCGGTTTTGCAGCCGGTCGGCCTCCAGTGGAAGATCGAAGGACAGCGGCTGCGGGTGTTCGCGGCCGAGGTTCCCGAGACCAAGTGAATCAGGCCATGCCGATGTCTCCGCTGTCGCTAACGTCGTCTCGCGTCGGGCTCGCCATCGCCCTGGTCGCGTGCGGGCTGGTGGGCGGCCGGGCCGCCGCGCGGGCCCCGGCCGATCCAGTCGTGTCGGCCATCGCCGCCCGCGTGCGCGACCGGCAGACGAAGCCCTCGGTGCACGACGAGCAGCCGGCGATCGAACGGGCCCTTGCCGCCGCGGGCCTGCCCCCCGAGGCCATCGCGCACCTGTTCGCGGAGGTCGCCCAGGCCGATCTGCCGGGGATGTCGCCGAGCCTCGACATCTTTCTGTTCATGACCCGCGACCCCAAGTGGCTGGCCCTGCGTGGGCAGTTCGCCGAGTTCCTCGAACTACCCGGAGTGACCGAGCTCGACGCCGACCGCGTCGAGGCGTTCACCCACTACGACGGCGTGGTCACGCTGCCCGACGTCACGGCGCTCACGCCCCGCTCGGCCGCCGCACTGGCCACCTTCGGAGAGAACACCTGGGGCGCGGCCGTCGAACTGCCGGCCGTCGGGGCCATCACACCCGACGCAGCCGCCGCGCTCGCCAAGTGCACGGCGCTGATCGCCCTGCCCCACCTCCGCGAGCTTTCGGCCGACACGGCCCGGTCGCTCGCGGCCCACGAGGGCATCGGGCTGGTGATCGGCGGACTGGCCACGCTGCCCCCCGACGTGGCCGCCGCGCTCGCCAAGACACAGTCGATGCAAGGCCTGCTGCTGCCGGACCTCGAAGTGCTCGATTCCGAGCCGCTGGCCCGACGGCTGTCCCGCCAGGACAACGTCTTCCTGCCGCAGGTCTCCGCGCTCAGCGTGCCGATCGCCAAGGCGCTGCGGGGCAACGAAGGGGGCGAACTGGCCCTGCCACACCTCACGGCAATCACGCCCGATCTGGCCCGCGAGTTCGTCGGCGCGGGGTACTACTGGCTGACGCTCGGCGGAACCGAAACCCTCTCCCCCGAGACGGCCGCCATCCTCGCGGGCCACAACGGCCAACTCACGCTCACCGGCCGCCTGCCCTTCTCCGCCACCGCCGCCGCCAAGCTCGCGGCCCACGAGGGCCTCCTGTCGCTGCCGCACCTGCCCGACCTGCCCGCCGACGTGGCCCGGGCGATGGCCGAGCACGAAGGCAGCCTCGAACTCGGTGGCGTGACACGGCTCACGGCCGAGTCGGCGGCCGCGCTGGCTCCCCATGCCGGCGGCCTGTTCCTGCCGGCCGTCGTCACGATCACGCCCGCGGTCGCGGCGGTGCTCGCGCCGCGGATCGACACGGTGCTGCTCACCGGGGTCAGGTCCATCGATGCCGAGACGGCGACGGCCTTCGCCAAGCACGCCGGCCACGAACTCGCCCTCGGCGGCCTGACCGACCTCTCGCCCGAAGTCGCCGCGGCACTGGCCGCATTCGAGGGCAGGCTTGCCCTGCCCGCCATCACGACGCTTACCCCCGAGGCTGCCCGAGCGCTGGCCAAGCACCGCGGCAGGCTCGCGCTCGAAGCGCTCACAGACCTGCCGGTCGAGGTCGCGAAGGAGCTCGCGACCCACGAAGGCGAGCTGGCCCTCCACGGCCTGCAGGGCCTCTCCACGCCGGCCGCGAAAGCCCTCTCGGCCGCGCCGGGGACGCTCTCGCTGCCGAGCCTGATCAGCCTCACGCCCGAGGCCGCCACGGCGCTCCTGCAACGCCAGGGAAGCCTCTTGCTCGACTCGCTCCAATACGTCGAGCGGATCGATTCGGCTCCCGTGGCCGAGTTGCTGGTGGCCGAGTTCGACGACCTCGAGCTTGCGTTTCTCACGGCCCTCGAGGGCCCGCAGGCCGCCGCCATCGCCGGCGTGCTCGCCCGCACCCGCGGCTCCCTCGCGCTGCCGGCCCTCGAGAAGATCAGCCCGCGGGCCCTCGCGGCCCTGCTCACCAAAAAGGGCATCTCGCTCCCCGACACGGAAGGCCTGACGCTGACAAGCGAGCCCGGCGAGGGCTGGACCGACGACATCGTGATCCCAGGGCGCTAGCTTTACGGCTGCAGGGCCATCCATGGCCCCTGCAGCCTTCGCGGCCCGCGGGCCTTCGGCCCCGGCCGCCGGCCGCACTGGCTTTACGGCAGCAATGCCATCCCTGGCCATTGCCGCCTTGCCGGGCCTCCGCCCGGCGGCCGCCCCTCCGGGCGGCCGTACTCGTGCGCGTTCTTGGCGCGCGATATTCGTTCAGACGAATCCGGCTCCCTGCCCTCTCGTCAACCGTTGGGCTGCGAGGGGTTGCCCATGCCAATCGAGCGGCGTTGCTGGCCGAGCG
>JBILOA010000392.1:0-3068 GCA_044374735.1 Pirellulales bacterium
CGGACGCTCCCTGCGGGCATCCTGCCCTCCGGTCGCTCGGAGGAAACCTCGCTTCGCAATCCTTGCTGCGCTCGGTTTCCTACGCCGCTCGATTGGCACGGGCAACCCCTCGCAGTCGAACGGTGGACGACGCGACAAACGGATGCCGCGGATTCGTCGACACGCCCGCCGCGCGCCACAAGGCGTACGAACACGGCCGCCCGGAGGTGCGGCCGGCGGGCGGAGGCCCGCCAAGGCAGCAATGGCCAGGGATGGCATTGCTGCCGTGTAGTTGATGCAGGGGGCATGGATGCCCCTGCATCAACTGAAGAAGTTCTCGCCGAAGAGATTCAGGGCCGGCTTGGTCTCGACGGTGATGTCGCCGTTGACCCGCGTCTGGCAGGCCAGTCGCATCGTCTGTTCGTTGCCGATGTAGGCCAGCGAGACAGCGAGCCGGGCCGATTCCATAAAGCCTTTGCGACTCGCGTTCTCCATGCCCTTGGTGATCAGGACGCGGCAGCTGCCGCACTGCCCGAGGCCGTGGCAGTTGAGCACCTTGTGCACGCCGGGATAGAGCTGAACGCCCGCCCGCAGGGCCTCCGTGCGGAGATTGGCCCCGGCCGGGACCTGGATTTCCTTCTTTTCGCTCGTGAATGTGATCGTGGGCATGGGATTCTCTCGACCGGATGCGGTTTTCCGGCCGATACTGTAGCCGCACGGGCGGGGCACGGCCAGACGGTCGGCCGGCCGCTCGAATCGCGGAGCACCCGGCCATGGCCCAACTGACCCGGCACCAGCAGTCGATCGTCAAGCGGTACTACGACAATCTCGACACCGTCTTGCTCCAGCGGCTGGGCGAGCAGGTGACCGACCTCTACCTGGCCGAGGGGAAAAAGCGGGCCAAGCTCTGGGAGAGCGTGGCCGGGTCGCTCGAGAAACTCGGGGTGCCGAAGTCGCGGATCGAGCACGTCCGCGGCTCCGACGACGCCCGCCAACTGGCCACCCTCCTCCAGGAGTTGCTGGCGAAGGATTGACCGCGCCGGGCGGCTGCCGCATCCTGTGGGGTTTTCCGCCTCCAGGGTTCAGCCGCATGACCGTCACCCCCTCTCCGGCCCATCCCGACCGCGCGGCCCTCGTTGAGTCGCTCCGCTGGCGGAAGCTGCCCGTCCTGGACGACGGATTCGTGGCGCTCGTCGACTGCATGGGCGACGACGGCAGCGTGGTGCAGGCGGCCCGCGTCAGCTACGGCGAGGGCACGCGGAAGGTGAGCGATGATCGCCAGCTGATCCGCTACCTGTTGCGGCATGCCCACACCACGCCGTTCGAGATGGCGGAGCTGAAGTTCGTCGTCCGCGTGCCGATGGACTGCTGGCGGCAATGGATCCGGCACCGGACCGCCAGCGTCAACGAATACTCGACCCGCTATTCGCTGGCGATCGACGCCATGCAGGGCACCCACGACGACCAGTGGCGCTCGCAGGCGGCGAGCAACCGGCAAGGCTCGGGCGAGGCACTGCCGCCCGCCACCGGTCACCACCACACCGCGGCCGAGCAGGAACTCCAGGCCCTGGCCCGCCGCGTTTACGAGGAGCGGCTGGCCGCGGGCATCGCCCGCGAGCAGGCCCGCAAGGATCTGCCGCTCTCCACCTACACCGAGGCCTACTGGAAGATCGACCTCCACAACCTGCTCCACTTCCTCGCCCTGCGGATGGATCCGCACGCCCAGCTCGAGATCCGCCGCTACGCCGAGACGATCGGCCACCAGATCGTGGCCCAACTCTTCCCACTCGTCTGGGAGGCGTTCCTCGACTACCGGATGGAGGCGGTGCGGCTCACGCGGCTCGACCGCGAGGTGATCCGCAGGCTGGCGGCCGCCGGCCACGTCCCGGCCCCGCAGGCCGCCTTCCTCGCCGCGCAGGATCCGTCCTGGCAGGGCCTGGAACGGTGTCGCGAACGGGACGAGTGCCTGGCGAAGCTTCGCGACCTGGGCCTCGTGGCCCCCGAGTGAGGACCGACCCGTGATCGTCCGCGTGCACGCCGACGCCGAGGCCCTCGGCCGGGCGGCGGCAGACGAGGCCGCCGCGGAACTCTCCGCCGCGCTGGCCCGCGGCAGCGAGGCGTCGCTCGTCGTGGCCACCGGCTTGTCCCAGGCCGCGACACTCGCCGCCCTCGCAGCCCGCCCGGATCTCGCCTGGGAACGGATCCGGATCTTCCACCTCGACGAGTATGTCGGCCTGCCGCCCGATCATCCGGCCGCGTTTCGCTGCTACATCCACGAGAAGTTCCTCGCGCGGCTGCCCCGGCCCCCGGCCGCCTTCCACGCGATCGGCGCCGAGGGAGACCTGGCCGCGGAGTGCCTCCGCCTGGCGAGCCTCCTGCCGGCGGGCCCGTTCGACGTGGTGCTCGCGGGGATCGGCGAGAACGGCCACCTGGCCTTCAACGATCCACCCGCCGACTTCGCGGCCCACGCTCCCTACCTCGTGGTCGCGCTCGACGAGGCCTGCCGCCGCCAGCAGGTGGGCGAAGGCTGGTTCGCGTCGCTCGCCGACGTCCCCACGCACGCGGTGACGATGTCGGTGCCGCGCATCCTGAACTGCCGGAGGCTCGTCGCGGCGGTGCCCGACGCACGGAAGGCCGCCGCCGTCCGCGACGCGCTCGAAGGGCCGCTTGAGCCCGCAGTGCCCGCCTCGATCCTGCGGACGCACCCGCGGGCCACGATCCACCTCGATCCCGCCTCGGCCACGCTGCTCGCCAGCCGCTGGACCGCGGACGGAGCGCCGACCGTAGCCGCGGCCCCGCTCGACCTGCAGCTCAACGGCTTCGGCGGCGTCGACTTCGGCGCCGACGACCTCACGGTCGAGCAGGTCCGCGCGGCCTGCGCGGCGGTCGCGGCCCGTGGCGGCGGGCAGGCGCTCGCCACCGTGATCACCGACTCGATCCCGGCCCTCGTCCGCCGCATCGAGCGGCTGGCGACGTTTCTCGAAGACGACCCGGTCGTGCGCCAGACGCTCGTGGGCATCCATGTCGAGGGGCCGTTCATCCGCAGCGACAAGGGCTTCGTGGGAGCCCATCCCCCGGCCCACGCCCGC
>JBILOA010000393.1:0-3057 GCA_044374735.1 Pirellulales bacterium
CCAGGCCCAAGCGGCCGGTTCGCAGGCTTCGGCGCTTCGGCTCGCGGAGGCGTCCCTCCGCCGCGACCCAGACAACCAGGATGCGAGCCTCGTCCGCGAGGTCGCCCGCCGGCAGGCAGGCGGCATCGAGGAGATTCCCGGGCCGGCTCCGGCCGATGGCCCGGCTCCGGCGGGCGTCGACGACGAACTCGCCGAACTGGATCGCGCCCGGCGCGTTCGCGCCGAGTTCCTGGAGCAGGATGCCGCCGTCCGGATCAGAGCGGCACGGCAACTCCTCACGACCGATCCCGACCTGGCCCGTGACCAGCTCAAGGAGATCCAGCAGGAGCTGCGCACGTCCGACGACCTCGACGCCGGCACCCGGGAACGGCTCCTCGCCCAACTGGAAATGCGGATTCGCGAGTCGATCGTCCGCTCCAGGGAGAAGACCGACCGCGACCTGGCCGCCGAACGCCGGGCCGCAATCGGCCGCGAGCGACTCCGGCTCACCAGCGAACTCCAGCGGCGCGAGGAGAAGATCAAGCAGCTCACGGAGAAGTACAATGCGCTCGTCGAGGAGGGCATTCGCGTGGGCTACGCCCAAGCCGAGAACTACCCCGCCGTGATCAACGGCGAGGCGACGATCGGCACCGAACTGCCCACGCGGGCCTTCGAGGAGGCGGAGCGGGTGGCCGGCGAGGAGATCGCCCGCGAAGCGCCGCCCCTCTACGCGAATCAGGGAATCCCGATGACCGCCAGAGTCGTCGGTCGCACGGCACCGCTCGTGGCCCAGATTCTCGACTACGACGCTCAGAACTGGCGGACAAGTCGCGACCAGCAACGCGGCTTCATGGACACGCTCCACCTGGCCGACGCCGCCGCGATTCCGTTCGCCGACGAGCCGCCGCTGATTTACCCGAGCGCCGACCGCTGGCGGACCATCACCAAACTCCGCGAAAAGTACAAATCGGTCGATCTCGCGAACCCGGGGAGCCGCGAGACCGAGATCTACGAGTCGCTCGACAAGCCGGTCAGCAACTGGAACTTCAACGAGTCGCCGCTGCGGGACGTGCAGCGGGCGATCGCGGACCAGTTTCGCATTCCGGTCGAGATCGACGCCCGCGCCCTTGAAGATTTGGGCCTCGACCTCGACACACCCATCTCCAGCAGCCTCGCAAACGTCAGCCTCCGTTCGGCCCTCAAGCGTGTGCTTGGACCGATCGATTTGGCCTACATCATCAAAGACGAGGTCCTGCTGATCACCACGAAGGAGAAGGCGGAGGAGAATCTCGTGGTCAAGGTGTACCCGGTCGCCGACCTCGTGCTCCCGGTCGATCCGGGCTCGGGCCTCAATCCATTTCAGACCGGTGGCGGCCTGGGCGGTGCCGGCGGCATCAACAGCGGCCAAAATATGGCCGGCGGCATGGGTGGGGCTGCCGGCGGCATGGGCATGGGAGGAGGGCTCGGGGGTATTTGCTGGGTGGCCCGCGAAGTCTTCGGGATCCACGACCCGCGTTGGCTCGCCTTCCGGGATTGGCTCACGATGGAGGCTCCGGGTTGGCTGCGCGATCTGTACAGGGCCCGCGGCGAGGCGTTCGCGGCCTGGATTCGCCATCGCCCCACAGCGAAGGCGACCGTGCGGATCGCGATGGACGCGGTGCTCTCCAGCCGCAGCCGATCCGTGGGGGGCGGTCTCTTTCAGGTCTCGACGGCCCGAGAGCGGCTCGCCGATGCCGGTGGAAACGTCGTGGTGACCGCCGCGACGGTCGATTCCGTGGACCGGACGAGCCCGCCGGCCCCGACCACGGAAGGCCGGCGGTCGGACTCGCGAGAACCTCTCCCCGCAGAAGTCCTGGCGGCCACCGACCTGCGCACCTCGCTCGCAGCGTACCTGCCCACCGCCGACGAGCCCGACACCGCTGGGCCCGACCATCGTGATCGACTTGCCCAGGTGAGGGTTTCCGCAGCTGAACTCGGCGCGCGGGGAGATTTCGCACGGGCGGCCGAACTGATCTCGGCCGCCATCTCGTGCGGACATGCGGAGCCCTGGATGTACGAGTCGCTCGCGGTCGCGCTGGAGGCCGCCGGCAAGCCGCGTGCCGAGATCGAGCGGGCCCTGCTCTCGGCGGTCGACTTCGCCTCGAGCACCGCCGAACTCCTCCAACTGGCCAACTATCTGGCCCGGTCGGGGTTCGATTCCCAGGCGATCCGCGTCTGCCGGAGAATCACACGCGGCGATCCGGCCAACCGCGAGGCCTACGCCCTCGCGATGGCGATCGCCGCACGGACCGAAGACGTTGACGCTTTGCGGTGGGCTTGCCCGGGCGTCCTCGCCCACGATTGGCCGGCTGGACAACAAGAAGTGGCCACCCGAGCCGCTCGGCTGGCCAAGGCCACGATCGAACGGCTCCGCTCCACTGGCCGGGCCGACGAGGCCTCGGCGTTCCAGGCGGTCGTCGACCGGGCATTCGTGCGTGACTTGGTCATCGACCTCGCTTGGACCGGCGACGCCGATATCGACATCGCGGTTCAGGAGCCAGCCGGAACAGTGTGCTCGATCTCCTCACCGCGGTCATCGTCGGGCGGCACGCTTCTGGCTGACGGCGAGGCAGGGGGCGATGGCACGACGCACCGCGAGCGGTATGTCGCTACCGCAGCGTTTCCCGGCGAGTACAAGATTCTCGTCCGCCGGGCCTGGGGCAAGGTGGCGGCCGATACGGTCACCGCCGAGATGACGATTCATCGGGGCACCGACCGCGAACAGACTCTCCGGCGACAAATCCGGCTGGGGGCTGATGAACATCTGCTGACCGTGAACCTGCCGGAGGGTCGCCGCCGCGAGCCCCTGCTCGATGCTCAGATCGCTCAGGACGTGACCGCCCAACGGGCGATCGGCAGGGCGGTCCTGGCCCAGCAACTGGTGGCGATCGCCGACGAGTCAGCAGCGGCTGCCATGTCGGCCAGCCGCGGGAGCACACCGTACGGCCCGCCGGTCCCTGGCCAGCCGTTCTTCGGCCGCGGCGCCGTGGGCTACCAACCGATCATCACCACCCTGCCCGAGGGCGTGAACATGTACGC
>JBILOA010000394.1:0-3052 GCA_044374735.1 Pirellulales bacterium
CGGCCGCATGGCCGCCCTCGAACCGTCTGCCACCCTGGCGATGGCCGCCCGGGCCGGTGCCCTGAAGGCGGCCGGCTGTGACGTGATCGACCTCTCGGTGGGCGAACCCGACTTCCCCACCCCCGCACACATCTGCCGGGCCGGGCAGGAGGCGATCGCCGCCGGATTCACCAAATACACCCCCGCCGCCGGCATTCCCGCCCTCCGCAAGGCCGTCGCCGACGACTACACCCGTCGCACCGGCCTGGCCGTCAGCCCGGCCCAGGTCGTGGTCTCGAGCGGGGCCAAGCACGCACTCCACAACGTGTTCACCGCGCTGCTCGACGAGGGGGACGAAGTGGTCGTGCCGGCCCCCTACTGGGTCAGCTACGCCGAACTCGTGAAGCTCACTGGAGCCCGGCCCGTGCTCGTCGAGACGAGCATCGACGACGACTTCAAGCTCCGCCCCGAGGCGTTGCGGGCGGCCCTCTCGCCCAAGACCCGGATGCTGCTCGTCTGCTCGCCGAGCAATCCCACCGGCGTGGTCTACCAGCCCGATGAGCTCGCGGCTCTGGCCGACGTGGCGATCGAGGCCGATCTGGCTGTGGTGGCCGACGAGATCTATGACCAGCTCGTGTTCGACGGGCGGAAGAGCCCGTCGTTCCCGACGCTGCGGCCGGGACTCGAGGCCCGCACGATCGTGGTGGCGGGCGTGAGCAAGACCTACTCCATGACCGGCTGGCGAATCGGCTGGACGATCGCCCCGGAGCCGCTCTCGAAGGCGATCGGCAACCTCCAGAGCCAGGAGACGAGCAATCCCTCGAGCGTCAGCCAGCACGCGGCGCTGGCGGCGCTCACCGGGCCGCAGGCGTGCGTGGCCGAGATGCGCGACGTCTTCCAGAAGCGGCGCGACCTGGTCGCCGGCCGGCTGCGGTCCCTGCCGGGGGTTCGCCTGCCGGACATCGGCGGGGCCTTCTATGCCTTCTTCGACATCCGTGCGGCGCTGGCCGCGGCCCGGTCGGCCGGGATCACGACCAGCGGCCAGTGGTGCGAAGCGCTGCTCGAACGCCAGCAGGTCGCACTCGTGGCCGGCAGCGCCTTCGGGGCCGAGGGGCACGTGCGGATGAGTTTCGCCGCCAGCGACGAGCAGCTCGTCCGGGGACTCGATCGGATCGCGGCGTTTCTGGCCGACCCCGGGGCGACCCGGGGTTAGCACCGACCGGCCATGTCTCCTCCGCGATCGCCGGACGACGCCGTCTACCTCGACCATGCGGCGGCCACGCCCCTCGAGCCGGAGGTCGCGGCGGCGATGGACGAGGCCGCCGCGATCGCCTACGGCAACCCGTCGAGCCCGCACGCGGCGGGCCGGGCCGCCAAGCGGATCCTCGAAGACGCCCGCGAGCAGATTCTCCGGCTGATCGGCGGGCGGGTGGGCGGCACGGCCCGCGACCGCCTCGTGTTCACCAGTGGTGCCACGGAGGCCAATCGACTGGGCGTCGTGGGGCTCGCCGGAAGCCACGCAGCGCGACAGGCCGGGGGCACCGTCGCGATCTCGGCCCGCGATCACTCGAGCCTCCGAGCCGCGGCGGCGGAGCTTGGCAACGCCGGCTGGCAGGTCTGCGAGTTGCCGCTGGTCGGGGCGGGAGCGGTTGATTTCGCCCGCGCGGCGGCAGGGCCGGCGGCGGCCCGGATCCTCACCACGACGACCGTCTGCGGACAGACGGGGATTCGCGACGACCTCGCGGGGGCGGCCGGGCTCAGCGCGGACGGCTGGCTCGTCCATGCTGATGCCACCCAGAGTGCCGCCTGGGACGAGATCGCTTTCGCCACCGGCCCGTGGGCCACGCTCGCCCTGGCGGCCCACAAGTTTGGCGGACCGCGTGGCATCGGCGGGCTGGTGGTGAGCCACGGCATCACGCTCGCCCCGGTCGCGCCCGGGCCACAGGAACTCGGCCTGCGTGGCGGCACCGAGCCGGTGCCACTCGCGGTGGGGTTTGCCCGAGCCCTGGACCTGGTCGCCGCCACGCGCGCAGAAGCGACGGCCCGACTCGTGCCGCTGCGGGACCGGCTCGAGCGGGGCCTCCTGGCCGCGGCGCACGCCGCCGGCATCGAGGCAGTCGTCGTCGGGGCCCAGGCTCCGCGGGCACCCCATGTCGCGCTCGTTGCACTGGCCGGCCTCGACCGGCAGGCCGTCGCGATGGCCGCCGATCTGGCCGGCGTGTGCCTGGCCACCGGCACGGCCTGCGCCAGCGGTTCGGCAGAGCCACCGGCGATCCTCGGGGCGCTCGGACTGCCCGACCAGTTTCGGCGTGGTGCCATCCGCCTGAGCCTGGCGCGCACGACGACAACCACGGACATCGATCGAACCGTGGTCAGGCTCGAGGCCGTGTTCCGCCGCCTGGGTCCGAAACCGAGTGGGGAGAACGATCGTCCCACCGCGGTCATCGGGGGCCTGTCGGATACCTGATGAAAGTCGGGTCGGTTGGCTGCCGGCCGGGCCGATGACATTTCACCGCACGCCACCGCGACGCGGCTTCAACTGGCAAGCCGCCGGTCAGATGCCAGCCCCCGATCAGCCAGCCACCATCAGGCCAGCACCCCGCCGCCCTCTTCACGACGTCGCTCCGGCCAGTATCGAACAGGAATCCGACAGCGTTTCAACAGGCCGATTCCTGACGCTTAGCTTCTGACAGAAGAGCTGAAAGAACATTTTTTCGCACGCCTGCAGCACTCGGGATCCGGCGACGTGGCCCAGGTCGGCAAGGCCTGGTCAGTGGCCCTCATGGACACTCTCCTAGGGTGCCGTGTCGTGGGTCTCGGGTCGGGTCCGGTCCGCTCTTCCTATCTCCTCCTCTCTCTTTTCAAACCAAAGAAAAAGAGCAGTAAAATCCCGGGCCCGAGCAGGGTCTGGGCGGTTTCGAACCGGGTGATTTTCGGGTACATTGACGGGTCTTCCAGCCGCGGCTTTTCGGCGGCGGAACTTAGCCCTGGAACCGGTCTTGCGCATGAAGATTCGCTCACCCAAGGAGCCGCTCCTGGCGGCCGTTCAGACCGCCGCCGCGGTGGTGCCTTC
>JBILOA010000395.1:0-3051 GCA_044374735.1 Pirellulales bacterium
CGATCGGGTTCACGGGCCTAGGATACTCTTGCCGTCGTGATCCCGCGCCTCTGCGACGAATCAGCGTCCGATGAACCTCACGATTCTCCACGACGCCGGCGGCGTGCTCGCCGTGGCCAAGCCGGCTGGCCTGGCCACCCAGGCGCCGGCCGGCATCCCGTCGGTGGAGTCGCTGATCCGGGAGCAGCTCTTCGGCGCAGCCGTGGCGGCAGCCCACGAAGCCGGTAGCCGGCGCCACCCCGGCGGCTTTCTCGGCGTGCCCCACCGGCTCGACCGGGCGGTGTCGGGCGTGCTGCTCTTCGCGACCACACCCCGTGCGGCCCGGCAGGTCTCCCGGCAGTTCGAGCGGCGCGAGATTCGCAAGACCTACCTGGCGATCGTATCGCCCTCGGCGACCAGCACGCTCACCCGCGGCATGACGTTCGAGTGGCGCGACACGATCCGCAAGGTGGCCGACGAGCCCCGCGCCGAGATCGTGCCCGAGGGAACCACCGAGGGCCGCGAGGCGGTGACCATCGGCCGGGTGCTGCCGGCGACCGCCGCCGAAACACTGCTGTCTGACGATGGCACGTTGCTTCTGGAACTCGAGCCCCTCACCGGCCGGATGCACCAGCTCCGGGTGCAGGCCGCGGCCCGCAATCTGCCCGTCGTGGGCGACACGCTCTACGGCGGCCGCGCGTCGGGCGAAGCCCGCGCCGAAGCGATCGGCCTCCACGCCTGGCGGATCACCTTTCACGACCCGGCCACGGGGGCCGAGACCAGCGTCACGTGCCCGCTCCCGACCAGCCCGCCATGGCCGGAAACGACACCGCCCGCAGCATGAGACGCGAGGGGTCGCCCATGCCGGTCAGTCCGGGAACTGCATCGATCGGAGGGGTTGCCCGTGCCGATCGAGCGGCGTAGGAAACGGAGCGCAGCCCGGAGGGCGAAGCGAGGTTTCCTCCGAGCGAGCGGAGGGCAGGATGCCCGGAGCGAGCGTCCGGCGAGACGGCACAGGCAACCCCGGCCACCCCAAGCCTGCCGTTACCGCTTCGCCAACGCGTCGCGGATCTCGCGGAGCAGGACGACGTCTTCCGGCGGGGCCGGCGGCTCGGCCGCCTTCTGGGCGTCGAACCGGGCCTTGGCCGTGTTGAGGATCTTGATCACCGCGAACAGCGCCACCGCCACGAGCAGGAAGTCGATCACCGACTGGATGAACGGCCCGTAGTTGAGGATCGGGTAGTTCTGGAAAACCATGTCAGGCTTCCCGTCGACCATCGCCATCGTGCCATCGGCATTGAGCTTGGGAGCCTCGGTCTTGATCTTGAGCGCGAGGTCGTTGAAGTTCACGCCGTACTTGCTTGTCAGCAGGTTGAGCGGCGGCATGATGATGTTGGCCACCAGCGAACTGATGATCTTGCCGAAGGCCGCACCGATGACGACACCGACCGCCAGGTCGATGACGTTGCCCCGCATGGCGAACTCGCGAAACTCCTTGATCAGGCTCATGGCTCAACGCTCTCCAAAAAGGTGCTGGGAAAAGTCGGTCACTTGGCGGCCGGCAGCGGCCGCATCCGGATATTGCGATACTCCGCCCACATCGGTGCGCCGGCGTGCAGCTGCAGGGCCAGCACCCCCTGACGGAGCGCGTGGGTGTCGTCGTCGGTGAAGTCGAGGATCTGCATGCCGTTGAGGTAGTGGCGAATGTGGTTGCCCTCGGCCACGATCCGGACGTCGTTCCAGTCGCCGAGCCGGAACAGCTTCTCGAACCCGGCGGCGTCGATCAGCTGCCCGGTCACCTGCTTGCCCTTGGCCGTCCACTCGGCCTTTTCGCCCACGTTGCAGATCCGGCCCCGCTTGCCCCCTTCGTCGTAGATGAAGCCGGCCACGTTGGGGAGCTTGTTCTCGTTGCGGATCTCGTGCTGGTAGCCGCGGACGACCCAGGGGTTCTTGGGGTTGCCCTCGGTGATGTGCTTCGAGCGGTACTGGATTCCGGAGTTGTTGGTGGCGTTGCAGCGGAACGAGAGCTCGAGCTCGAAGTCCTCGAGCACCAGGTCCTCGGCGATCAGGAACGTGTTGCCGTTGGCCTTGTGCTCCGGGGTGGTCTCGCCGTGAATCACGCCGTCCCGCACGCTCCACAGCTTCGGGTCGCCGTTCCAGCCGTCGAGGTCCCGGCCATTGAAGAGCGTGCGCCACCCGGCGGCCGCGGGGGCCTCGGCGACGGCGGGCTGGGCTGCCGCGGGGCCGGCGGCGAGGGCTGCCGCCAGGATCACGACCGGCGCGACGGCGAATCGAAGGCTCATCGAAAGGCTCCCGGAGGACTGCGGAACGGGCGACAGCCTAAGCCGTGCCGCGGCGGCGGGCAATCCGCGGGCCCCCGTGGCGCCGCGGCGGCCCCGACCGGCGACCGACGGCGGCTTGTCCTGGCGGCGCGTCGGACACGAAGATGGGGCCGGCCGCCCCGGAAGCCCCATGCCCAACAGCCTTCCCCGCATCGTCGTCGATCTCGAGAAGCTGCGGCACATCAACTGTGGCCTCGGCCGGTTTTCGCTACATCTCGGCGAGGAACTGCTGAAGGTGGCACCGGGCCGCTTCGAGCCGGTCTTCTTCCTGCCCGCGGGCGCCGAGCGGCACTTTCCCGGCGGTGGGTTCGAGCGGATCGCCGTCGCCCCTTGGAAGAAGGAGGCGCTGCGGCAGTTCCTTCGGCCGCTGGCGAGTCCGTTCCTGCCCACCCCGCAGGTGGCCCTCTGGCACGTCACCAACCAGATGTCGAAGTATCTGCCGCTCGATCCCCGCGTGCCGGTGGTGCTCACGATCCACGACCTCAACTTCCTGCACGAGGCGCCCCACGACGAGCAGGTGGGGAAGATCGCCCGCAAGCTGGCCGACATTCAGGCCAAGATCGACCGGGCTGATGCGGTCGTCACCGACTCGCAGTTCGTGGCCGACGACGTCACCAGCCGGCTCCGACTCGGCGGGCGACCGATCCACGTCGTGCCGCTGGGGCTCACGCCCCCGCCGGCCGCAGCGGCGACCCGGCCGGCCTGGCTCCCCCCGGGGCCCTTCATCCTC
>JBILOA010000396.1:0-3027 GCA_044374735.1 Pirellulales bacterium
GTCGCGGTAGTCGTCGAACTCGACCGAGATGTTGTAGGAGAGGTTGTGGGCCTGGAAGTCCCAGACCGAGTAGAAGTTGGGCTGGAGCTTGGTGAGCTGCTCGAGCGTGGCGGAGAGGTTGGCCCAATCCTCGACCTTCTTGTAGTGGTTGGCCCGATCCCAGAGCAGGGACACCGCCACGTTCTTGAGGCCGAGCGTCGCAAACCGCATCGTCTCGCCGGTGGGGTCGATCTCGCCGAGGTTGGCCTGCGAGAGACCGCGGGCGGCCCGCATCCGGGCCAGAAACCCGCCGGGGCTCTCCGAATCGGCCGGCTGGCTGAGGAGGGAGAGGGGCAGCAGGAGGGCCATGATGCCCACCAGCGCCATGAGCGTCTCCGGCCGCAGGCCCAGCCAGGCCTGCCGCGTCGCCCCGCCCGTCCCCCGCGTCGGCGTCGTCACGATGCCACCTCCCGAGCCCGTAGACAGAATGCCCCGGCGAGGCAGAAGGCCACCACATAGGCCAGCGTCTCGAGGCCGTGCGCAGCCAGCAGATCGCCGGGAATGTCGAAGCCCCCCGCCACGAAATCGCTCGTGCCGAGGGTCGCAAGCGACGGGAACAGTCCCGCCAGCACCCGCATCGGCGCCAGGAGCACCGTGTCGGCCAGCTTCATCGCCTGCACCGCCGGCGTGGGGTCGAGCTCGAGCGTGATGCTCGTCTGGGTGACGATCCGGTAGAGCGACTCGATCGGGCCACCCCCGGGGGCGATGGTGGCGTCGCCCGTCACCTGGCTCGTGAACAGCCGGGCGATGAACTCGCGGAACTGGCCGATCAGGAGCACCGAGAGGGCCGCCACCAGCGCCACCGGCGCCGAGAGGAAGGTGCTGAACATCACCCCCAGGGCCGTCACGATCAGCATCGCGAACCAGGCACCGAGGCAGCCCTTGGCGTAGTTGACCGCGAAGGATCCCTCGCCCGCCCGGAGGTAGAAGTCGGCCTGAGCGACGCCGTAGTACTGGGCCGGCTCGAGGCACTGCAGCCAGACCTCGACCCGGCCGTCGGCGACGAAGTCGGCGAACAGGTCGGCCTCGCGAACCTGGCCGTCAGCCAGCACCGTGCCCAGCTTTCGCGGGATCAGGAAATCCTCGATCGTGAACTCGCGGGCCACGATCGGGAAGGCCTCGCTGCGGAGTTGGTTGACGGGATTGCGGAGTTGGATCGTGCCGTGGATGCCCTCGGTGATCGTGCCCTTGTAGGTGCGGAACACCCGGATCGTCATCTCGAGCGGCAGCCCGTCGGGAAACGCCTCCGCCGTGAGGCCCTCGAAGGTCCAGACCGCCGCGGCTCCGGTGCCCCCCTCGATGTATTGCCGGTAGGCCCACTCCGCCCCCACGCTGATCCCCTTCTCCGCCGGCCGCCCCTCGCGGTCGAGGAACCGCAGCCGCCCGCGAAGCGGACGGCGGGCATCGAGGATCCCCTCGGGCGGTCCGACGTCGTAGCCGCGGTCGTCTCCGGCCCCGCGGGGCGTGATCCGATGGCGGTGGCCGTGGAAGGTCTCGGCCACGCCGCGGCCCTCGGCGTCGAGGGTGACGAAGTGGCGGTGGCCGCGGCCGGGGGTGGTTCGCCCCTCGAAGCCGGTCACGGTGCCCTCCTCATCGCGGACTTCCTGGACGGCTCCGGCGGCGAGCTCGTGCGTGTGATCGACGCTGCGGACGACGAACGCCCAGCCGGCGAGGCCCATCACGGCGAGCAGGCCCGTGCCGACGAGCGCGAAGCCGAGAAACCGGCCGAGGACGATCTCGACGGGCCGCACCGGCTTGGTGGTCACCGTCTGAATGGCCTTCGACTTGATGTCGGACGGCAGGCTGAAGACGGCCAGGATCAAGGTCACCGCGCAGACCAGCAGGTTGGTGGCCCCGAGCATGAAGCCCAGGTAGAGCCGACCGGGATCGACGTTCGTGGGGTCGAGAAACCAGCCCGCGAACAGGATCACGACCGCGAACACCCCGAGCACGAGCAGCACGTTGCGGCGCACCGCCTCCTGCACCGCCAGCCGCGCCAGCGCCCAGACGCGGCCAGGCGAGATCGCCCGCAGGTCGGCGAGGCCCGTGAGCACGCCCCGGTAGACGCGGTCGCCCGCCGCCAGCGGGCCGCAGACCAGGGCCTGGACCAGCCAGGCGAAGAGCGCGACCGCCAGGATCACGACGCCCGCCGTCAGCAGGAACGCCAGCAACGCGGGACCGATCCAGGCGGCGAACCGGGGGATTTCCTGCTCCAGCACCATCGCGGTCAGTCTCCCGCGCGGCCGGTGGTCGGCGCCGCCGCCGCCCGGGCCCGACGGCCGGGACGGGCCTCGGTATCCCGGACCACCTCGAGAAACAGGTCCTCGAGGGTCGTGGTCGGATGGCCGACCTCGATCTCGCTGCCACCGTGCCGGGCCAGGACCGCCCGCACCTCCTCGCAGGCCTCCGGCGACAAGCCCTTGGCCCGGAACTGCGTCACGCCGGTGACGGTCAACAGGTCCTCGACCCGACCGAGTTCCTTGAGTTCGCCCTGGTGCAGCACGGCGATCCGGTCACACACGTCCTCGACGTCGGCCAACAGATGGGAGCACATGATCACCGTCTTGCCCCGGCGCTTGAGGTCGATGATCAGATCCTTCATCTCGCGGGTGCCGATCGGGTCGAGCCCGCTGGTGGGCTCGTCGAGGAGCACGAGTTCGGGATCGTTGATCAGCGCCTGGGCCACGCCGATCCGTCGGGTCATGCCCTTGGAGTACTCGCGGAGTTGCCGCTTGCGGTCGCGGGAGAGCCCGACCATTTCGATCAGCGCCGCGGCGCGCCGGGCCCGCTCCTCCGGCGGCATGCCGAACAGCCGCCCATAGAAGTCGAGCGTCTCCTCGGCGTCGAGAAACTTGTAGAGATACGACTCCTCGGGGAGGTAGCCGATCCGCTCGTTCTTGGCGACGTCGGTGGCCGGACGACCGAAGACGAGCGCCTCGCCCGAGGTCGGGAAGATCAGCCCCAGCAGGAGCTTGAGCGTGGTCGTCT
>JBILOA010000397.1:0-3026 GCA_044374735.1 Pirellulales bacterium
AAGACCGTCACCGAACTGCGGAAGCTCGCCAAGGGAGCCAGCGACGTCTGGTTCGCCACCGACTTGGACCGCGAGGGCGAGGCGATCGCCTGGCACCTCACGCAGGTGCTCGACGTCGATCCGGCCACGGCCAAGCGGGTCACCTTCGACGCCATCACCAAGAGCGAGGTGCAGCGGGCCTTCCAGTCACCCCGGGCCATCAACATGCCCCGCGTCGAGGCCCAGCAGGCCCGCCGGATCGTCGACCGGATCGTGGGCTACCGCGTCTCGCCGGTGCTGTGGAAGAAGGTCGCCGGCGGCCTCTCGGCCGGCCGGGTGCAGAGCGTGGCGACCCGAATCGTGGTCGAGCGGGAGCAGGAGATCCGGGCCTTCACCCCGGCGGAGTCGTGGGAGATTTCAGCCTGCCTGTCGTTCGACGTGGCCGCCGCAGCCGGGCTGCACGACGCCTGGAACGAGTTCATGGCTCGCCGGGACGAGCGGGGCCGGCCGCCGTTCGTTCGCGACCGGATGGCGTGGCTGGCGGAACGCAAGGCACTCTCCTGCGACCTGGTCGAGGTGGGCGGGCGGCCGCTGAGGATCGAAGCCGAGAACACCTCGGCCGCCGACCTGGTCGGCGACGCTGTCGCGGCCGCCGAGGCCGCGGGCCTGCTCGGCATTGCGATCGACCGGGAGACCGCCGCCGACGGCAAAGGCCGGGGCAAGAACGTGGTCCGGCTGACCGGGCGGCCCGACCCCGCCGCCCGCTATACCGTCGAGAGCATCGACGTCACCCGGACCAAGTCGCGACCCTATCCCCCGTTCATCACGAGCACCCTCCAGCAGGCCGCCTCGAGCCGGCTGGGCATGAGCACCGACCGCACGATGCGGATCGCCCAGCAGCTCTACGAGGGCATCGACCTCCCCTCCGAGGGCCGGGTGGGCCTGATCACCTACATGCGGACCGACTCCACGAACCTCTCGGGTGAGGCGATCACGATGGCCCGCCGCTACCTGGGCGAGACCCACGGCGACGCCTACGTGCCGGAGAAGCCCCGCTCCTACACGAGCAGCAACAAGGGCGCCCAGGAGGCCCACGAGGCGATCCGCCCCACCGACGCCTTCCGCGAGCCCGACGCGATCCGCGACGCGCTCACCGACGAGCAATACCGTCTCTACAAGCTGATCTGGCAGAGCTTCCTCGCCTGCCAGTCGACCGACGCCGAGTGGGACTCGACCGCCGTGCGGATGCGACGGAGCGACCGCGACACCGGCGCCGTATTCAAGGCCAATGGCCGCGTGCTCCGGTTCGACGGCTTCTATCGCATCAGCGGGGTGCCGCGCGACGACGGCGAGCAGGTGCTGCCCGACTTCGCCAAGGGGGCCGTGCTCGCCCCGTTCGACATCGAACCGCGGCAGAAGTTCCAGGCTCCACCGCCGCGCTACAGCGAGGCCTCGCTGGTCAAGAAGCTGGAGGAGGAGGGAATCGGCCGCCCCTCCACCTACGCCAGCATCATCAACACCATCGAGCAGCGGGGCTACGTGGAGCAGCACGAGCGGCGGTTCCACGCCACCGCGATCGGCGAGGCGGTGACGACGTTTCTCAAGAACGGCTTCAGCGACCAGTTCATCGAGATCGGCTACACCCGGGAGATCGAGCGGGAGCTCGACCAGGTGGCCGAGGGCTCGAAGAGTTGGCGGGAGATGCTCCACGAGTTTCACGACGAGCTCGTGCCCAAGCTGGGCGAGGCCGAGAAGCAGGAGCACGTGAAGGCGGCCTCCGATCCCTCCCCCTACAAGTGCCCGAAGTGCGGCCGCCGGCTCGAGTATCGGCTCGGCAAGAAGGGCCGCTTCCTTTCCTGCACGGGCTACAACGAGAACGTCGCCGAGCCGGAGCCCGAGAAGCCGGCCGCCCGCGGCAAGGCCAAGGCCACGAAGGGCAAGAAGGCCAAGCCGGCTCGGGCCAAGAAGCCCAAGCACGTGCCGGCCTGCGACTACGCGATGCCGGTCGATCGCGAGGGCCAGCCGCTCTTGCCGGAGCAGATCGACCTCCTCTCGCCGGCCGGCGTGCCGATGGTGAAGCGGACGGGCCGGTTCGGCGACTTCCTCGTCGAAGACAAGCCGCGGCCGCCCAAGCCGAAGGGCAAGAAGGCGGCGGAGACCACCGAACCGCCCGCCCCCCAGCCGCTGATCCTCAATCTCGACCGCAAGGGGAACCTCAAGTTTCCCTCCCCACCCCCGCTGGTCACCGACATCGCCTGCGAGAAGTGCGGGGCGATGATGAACCTCCGCGACGGCAAGCGGGGCCCGTGGCTGGGCTGCCAGAAGTTCCCGAAGTGTCGGGGCCGGGCCGCCTTCGCCAAGTTGCCCGAGGCGGAGCAGAAGGATCTCGAACAGCAGCTCAAGAAGCAGTTGGCGGGACACGAGCGGCTCCACCTGACCCGGCGCGACGGCGTGACGCCCGTCGAGGAGGGCACGCCGCTCGCCGCGCTCCTGCTCCCGGGCGGCACGGCCGAACTCGAGAAGTGGGAAGAAGTCGAGGCGGCCTGAGCCGTTCGAGAGCGCCGGGCCACCAAACCGTCCGCGGATTCCGGGCAGCCGTATACTGTGTGGGCATGCACCCGCTCAGCTCTTTCATCGCCTTGGTCTTCCTTGCGACGGCCGTCACCGCCGCCGAACCGGAGCCCTCCAAGCCGATGATGATCTCCGAGGCCAAGCTGCCGGCCGGGTTCCCGGCCCCGGGACCGGTCGGCGAGGTGATCGTGAAGACCTATCCCGCCCATCGGCTGGCGCGAACGGCAGCCGGCGCGGGGGGTGACGATCGCATGTTCATGCGGCTCTTCGGCCACATCAAGCGAAACGAGATCGCAATGACGGCGCCGGTCACGATGGACTGGGCGGGCGAGCCGGCCGAGCAGGGCGGGCCCGAGTCGATGGCGTTTCTCTACGCCGAGCCCGAACTGGGCAAGGCGGGCCCCGATCCGGCGGATGCGGCCGTCGTGGTCGAGGACGTGCCCGAGGCCACGGTCGCATCGATCGCACTGCGGGGC
>JBILOA010000398.1:0-3019 GCA_044374735.1 Pirellulales bacterium
TGGTGGCCGATGTCACCGATCCGGGCGGCGAGACCCGCAGCGACGAGCGGAGCGTGAACGCGGGGTACACCGACGTCGAGGCGGGCTTGAGTGTGCCCGACTGGCAGGCCGAGAAGAACGGCGAGCCGGCGGCTGTCGCGATCACGGTGGCCACGACCACGCTCGACGGCGAGCCCCGGGCCGCGGCGGGCAGGCTCGTGATCCACCGGCTCGCGCAGCCGGCTGCGGTCGAGCGCGGCGATCTCCAGGGGGGCCGGCCGATGCCGCGGATGCGCCGCGCCGGTCCAGGCCGGATGCCGCCCAAGCCGCCCAAGCCCGATGCCGCCGATCCCGAAACCTGGGCGGCTGGCGAGGCCGTCGCCCAGCAGCAGGTGGCGACCGACAAGGCGACGGGCAAGAACGTCGCCACGGTCAATCTGCCCGCAGGTATCTACCGGGCCACGTTCGAGATTCCCGCGGCTGGCGACGTGCCGGCGGTGAAGGCGACCACGCTCGTCGAGGTGCTCGATCCGGAGGCGAAAGCCTATGGCGTGAAGCGGGCCTTCGTGATGAAGGCCGAGAAGACGACCGTCGAGCCGGAGAGCGAGTTTCGGGCGCTCGTCGGCACGGGCTATGACGCGGCACTCGCGCTCGTCGAGATCTCGCAGTCGGGGAACGTTCTGGAGCGGTTTTGGACGAAGCCGGGCCGGACCCAGTGGCCGGTGTCGTACCGGGCGACCGCGGCCAATCGCGGCGGCTTCACGGTGCGGGCATGGATGGTTCGCGACGGGCGGCTGCATCTGCACAGCCAGACGGTCTCCGTGCCCTGGACCGACAAGAAACTGTCGGTCGAGTGGGAGCGGTTCACGCGGCGGACGGAGCCGGGGGCCAAGGAGATCTGGCGGGCCAAGATCGCGAGCCTCGCCGATCCCGTGGCCGGGCCGGCCGCACCGCAGGCGGCGGAGTTTCTCGCACTCATGTACGACCAGTCGCTCGACGCGCTCGCGCCGCATGACTGGCCTGGTGCGGGACTGATGGGCCTGTTTCGGCAGGAGGCCGGCTGGCTGAACCTGGCGTTCACCAACGGACCGGAGGGTTTTCACCACGTTCGCGGCCACTTCGAGCAGCCGTATCGCGAGGTTCCCGAGATGAACTTCCGGGTGCTCCGCGATCCCTTCGGCACGCCCCAGGGCGGCTGGGGTGGCGGTGGGTTCGCGGCGTTCGGGGGCCGCAGCATGATGGCTCGCGGCGCCGTGCCGATGGCGGCCGAGGCCGCGATGCTGGCCGACGCGGTGCCCACGGGCGCTCCCCCCGGCGAGCTGCGCGCCAGCGCGAAGGCCATGAACCGGGCCGACGGCAGGATGGAGGAGCAACTGCAGCAAGGGCAAGACAAAAAGGGGGCGGGTGACGCCGGCGGTCCGCCGGTGGCCGAGGGTGCCGCCCCGCCGCCGCGGAAGAACCTCGTCGAGACCGCGTTTTTCCTGCCCGCGCTCTCGAGCGGCAAGGACGGGATCGTGACGATCGAGTTCACGCTGCCCGACACGCTCACCACCTGGCAGTTCAAGGGGCTCGCGCACGACGCGGGCCTGCGGAGCGGCGCGCTGCTTGATACCTGCGTGTCTACGAAATCCCTGATGGTCGAGCCACTCATGCCGCGGTTTCTGCGGGAGGGCGATCTCGTCAGGATTCCCGTCAAGGTGAGCAACACCTCGACCGGTCGGCTCGCCGGCACGGTGCGGTTCGCGCTCGCCGACGCCCGCACCGACGCCGACCGCAGCGGCCTGATCGACGGGCCGCGGGAACAGTCGTTCGATCTCGCGTCGGGCGAATCGAAGCCGGTGGTGTTCACCGTCAAGGTGGCCGATGGCACCGACGCGCTCAAGTATCTCGCGACCGGCTCGGCCGATGCCTCCGGCAAGAAGGCGGCCGACGGCGAGGAGGCCTTTGTCATCGTCCTTCCACGCCGGGTCCCCGTCACGGAAACCATCCCGATCACAATCCGCGGGCCCGGCACGCGGAAGGTGTCGCTCGACCGGCTGGCCCAAAGCGCCGGCACCGACATCCAGAGCCAGTCGCTCGTCGTCCAAGCCGCGTCCAACCCCGCCTGGTACGGCGTGCTCGCGCTCCCGGTGATCATGGAAGACTCCGACGAGAGCACCGAGACGCTCTTCACCCGGCTCTACGCCAACACGCTCGCCCGGCATCTGGCCACGAGCGACCCGCGGATCGGCCGCGTCTTCGAGCAGTGGAAGGGCACCGACGCGCTGACGAGCCCGCTCGAGAAGAACTCCGACCTGGTGAAGACCCTGCTGGCGGAGACGCCGTGGGTCCGCGACGCGGTGGACGAGACGGAGGCCCGGGCCAGGATCGCGCTCTTGTTCGACGCCAACCGGGCCACGAACGAGGCCCGCGCTGCCCTCGAGCGGCTGGAAAACCTGCGGAACGGCGACGGCGGCTGGCCCTGGTTTCCCGGTGGGCAAACCTGCGACTCGGTCACGCTCGGGATCATCGCCGGCTTCGGCCGGCTGCGGGCCGCGGGCGTGGACATCGACGTGCAGCCGGCGCTCCGGGCGATTCCCTGGCTCGACGGCCGGCTCGTCGAGGAGCGGAACGAGGCGCTCCGCCGCTGGAAGGACAAGCCCGACGACGTCGTGCTCACGCCGATCGGCGTCTGTGCCCTCTACGCCCGGAGCTTCTTCTCCAAGGACGCACCGCCGGAGGGTGAGGCCGCCGAGGCGATCCGCTGGGGCTTCGACGTCGCCAGGAAGTGCTGGATGAAGATCGACCCGCGGCTCTCGCAGGGGCAGCTGGCGATCGCGCTTTCCCGCTCGGGCGACAAGCCGACGGCCCTCTCGATCATCGACAGCCTCAAGCAACGGGCGGTGGACGCCGACGTGAAACCCGGCGCCGAGAAAGACTCCTGGCAGGGCATGTGGTGGCGGGACGCGCATCCCGGCTGGTGGAGCTGGGCCCACGCCCCGATCGCCACCCAGGCAATGATGATCGAGGCCTTCGACGAGGTGGCCGGCGACACCGACTC
>JBILOA010000399.1:0-3014 GCA_044374735.1 Pirellulales bacterium
CCGGCCTGGGCGCCTGGGAAATCGCCGCCCGGTTTTCGAACATCGTGCTCAACGACAAGAACATCAGGGGCAACAACCTGACCGACTTCACCGTCGGCCTCAACTGGTATCTCAACCCCTACACCCGCTGCAAGTTCAACTACATTCGCGCGTTCCTCGAGGACGAGCGTGTCGGCAACAGCCTCACCGATGCCTACGGCATCCGGTTCGACTTCGAATTTTGACCGGCCCAAGGAAACGGGAGCACACGCCATGCACCGACCGCGCGAGACCATCTTCCTCCTGGCCGTGATCCTGCTGGCCTGCGGGGCGGGCGCGAGCGAGAAGACCGTGACCAATGCGGGAGACCCGAACACCCCCAAGGCCGCCGCCAAGCCACCGGCCGCGAACGACAAGACCGCGTCGCCGAACCACGCGAAGCCCGCCTGCATGCACTGCGGCGCCACCTGTCGCCTGGTGCCTGTCTGCGTCTGCGAGCCCAGCACGAAGAAACAACCAAAGAAGGAGTACGCAACGACGTGCGAGCCCATCTGCGTGCCCGGCTGCGGCAGCAAACCGTGGCCATTTGGCCGCTGGCACGACCGGGCCCGCTGCACGAGTTGTTGCACGGAGCCATGCGCGTGCCCGGGCTGGGTCCGCAACCGCAAGACGCTGAAGAAGGAGACGGTGGACGAGGAAGTGCCCACGATCAAGCGCACGGTGGCCTACGTCTGCGACCCCCGAGCCGGCCGCGGCACCGGCTGCTGTGGCACCGGGCAGCCGTGGTCGTCCTCGTGGTGGACCAGGCTCACGTCGTGGCTGCCCGACACGAAGGCGCCGTAGTCACCGCCCGACGTCGGCGGCGGCTCACCGCAGGTGAACCGGACGCCCCGGGCCGCCCCTTCAGAGCCGGCAGTTGGCGATCCGGGTCTCGATGATCGCCGAGGCTCCGATCGCCTCGAGCCGCTCGATGACGGCATGCGCTTCGCCCCGCCGGACCATCGCCCGGATCGCGCACCAGTTCGAGTCTTCGAGCGCCATCACCGTGGGCGACTTGAAGCCGGGCGTAATCCGCTCCGCATCGGCCAGCCGGGCGCGGGGCACGTTGTATTCGAGCAGCGACCAGCCGCGGGCGATCACGATCCCCTCGAGCCGGCGGACGATCCGGTCGGCCAGTTCGGGGTGGGAGAGGTTCGGATCCTGCACCAGCACCGTCTCGTAGCGGCCGATCTCGTCGAGCACGCGGAGCCGATTGGCCGCCAACGTGCTGCCCGTCTCCACGAGGTCCACGATCGCGTCAGCCACGCCGAGCGTGATCATCACCTCCACGCTGCCGGAAAGCTCCACGAAGTGGGCGTCGGTCACGCCCCGTTCGGCCAGCCAGCCCCGGGTGATCCGCGGGAAGCTCGTGGCCACCCGACGGCCGGCCAGTTGCCGCGGGTCGGCGATCGTGGCGTCGTCGGGCACACAGAGCGCCAGCCGGCACGAGCCCACGCCCAAGTCCAGCCGGTGCACCACATCGGCGCCACTCTCGGCCACGAGGTCGGCCCCGGTGATGCCCAGGCCGATCGCCCCCTCGGAGACGAGCACCGGGATGTCGTCGGTCCGGAGGAAGGTGATCTCGACCGGCATGTCCTTGCAGCGGGCGAACAGGCTCCGCTCCGTCCGCCGAAACGAGAGCCCCGCGTCGACGAGCAACTGCGCCGCCAACTCGGCCAGCCGTCCCTTGCTCGGGATCCCGATCCGCAGGAGCCACTCGCCGCCGTGATCGCTCATGATGCATCTCCCTTCGCGGTGCGGGCTGCCTTCTCCGCGAGCCCCGACACGCCGAATCGCCGGGCCAACTCGGATTCGACCTGCTCGACCGGGATCCCGCGGCAGGCCAGGAGCACGAGCATGTGGTAGACGAGATCGGCGGCCTCGGCCACGACGCGGTCGTCGGCCTCATCGGTGGCCGCCCGGACGAGTTCCTCGGCCTCCTCGGTCACCTTCGCCCCGGCGGCCGCCGCGCCGCCGGCGAGCAGTTTGGCGGTGTAGGATCGACTCGCGTCGCCCCCCTTCCGCGCGGCGATCACCTGCTCGAGCGCCTCGAGCACCTCGCCCACCTGCCGCTTCGATGCCTGGGAATCCGCCACGAACCGCTCCGGGGCCGCTGCCGGCCGATGGTGACGCCGGACCGCCGGATCCGCTCCGGCCGCCGACGGCGAACCCGCCAACTCTAGCATGCCCTCCGGGCCCTTCCGGGGAGATTCGCCCGCCGCTGGGCGAAGACTGCTGGTTTCTCTCGGGCCCGACCGGGGCCGGCAAGTCGGCCCTGGCGGTCCCGCTGGCCCGCCGCCTCGGGGCCGAGATCGTGAGCGTCGACTCGATGGCGGTCTACCGGAGGCTCGACGTGGGCACGGCCAAGCCCTGCGCGGCCGACCGGGCCGCCGTGCCCCACCACGGCCTCGACCTCGTGTCGCCCGGGGAGACCTTCAGCGTGGCCGCCTGGCTGACGGCTGCGGCCGAGGCCGTGGCCGACTGCCGGGCGCGGGGCCGCCGAATCCTGTTCGTGGGCGGCACGCCCCTCTACCTCCGCGCCCTCCGCGACGGGCTTGCGCCGCTGCCGGCCGCCGATCCAAGCCTTCGGGCCCAACTGCTTGCCGAGGCGGCCGACGCCGGCCCGGAAACCCTCCATGCCCGCCTCACCGCCAGCGACCCGGCCGCCGCCGCCCGGATCCACCCCCACGACACGAAGCGGATCGTTCGGGCCCTGGAAGTCGCCGCTCTCACCGGCCGGCCGCTCTCCGAGGCCCACACCCCATCCCCCGATCCCAGCTTCGAGTCGCGGCTGATGATTCTCGACGTCTCGCGGGCCGCGCTCGCGGGCCGGATCGACCGCCGCGTGGAGGCCATGTTCGCAGGGGGCATCGTCGAGGAAACGGCCGCAGCCCTCGCCGCCCCGGGGGGTATCGGACCCACGGCGAGCCAAGCCGCCGGCTACACCGAGGCCATCGACTTGCTCACGGGCCGGATCGACCGCGCCGAGGCGATCC
>JBILOA010000025.1:0-10051 GCA_044374735.1 Pirellulales bacterium
TTGACGCCCGGCGGGGCATCCCTGCCCCCGGCGGGCTTTGCGGCACTCCGGCCTGCGGCCGCTGCCGCCGGCCGCACCTCCGGGCGGCCGTGCTCGTGCCCGTTGTGGCGCGCCACGTGCGTTCAGACGAATCATGGATGGCCGCGTCAACCGTTGGACGGCGAGGGGTGGCCGGTGCCCCGGAGCCGGCGTTGCTGGCAAGCGCAGGCAGGATGCCGGAGCGCAGCCAGCATCGAGTGAACGGAGGGCAGGATGCCCGAAGTGAACGTCCGGGCGACGGGGCCCGGCCGCCCCGAGCCCGCGACACCAGGCGGCTACCGCACCGCCAGCATCCGCTCGAGCGCGGTCACGGCCCACTTGGCCGTCTCGTCATCGACGCGGATCACATTCACGGGCCGGCCCCGCTCCAGGTGCTCGAGGCTCCAGCAGAGGTGGGCCAGGTCAATTCTGTACATCGTGGCGCACATGCAGACCGTGGGCGAGAGAAACCGCACCGTCTGCTCGGGATGGCTCTTCTCCAGCCGTTTGACGAGGTGGAGCTCGGTGCCGATCGCCCACTTCGTGCCCGGCGGCGCCTCCTCGACCTGGCGAAGGATGTAGCTCGTCGAGCCGACGAGGTCGGCCTTGTCGACCACCTCCATCGAGCACTCGGGGTGGACGAGGATCTTGACGCCCGGGATGTGCTCCCGCATGGCGTCGACGTGTTCCGGCCGAAACATCGCGTGCACGCTGCAGTGCCCCTGCCAGAGAATCACGCGGGCCTGCTCGATCCCCTCGCGGGCGTTGCCGCCGAGCGTCTTGTCGTGCGGGTTCCAGAGGGCCATCTCGGCGAGCGGGATGCCCATCGCCCGGGCGGTGTTCCGACCGAGATGCTGGTCGGGGAAGAACAGCACCCGCCGCCTGCGGGCGAAGGCCCAGTCGAGCACGGCGCGGGCGTTGCTCGACGTGCACACGATCCCGCCGTGGCGGCCGCAGAAGGCCTTCAGGCTGGCGGCGGAGTTGATGTAGGTGACGGGCGTGATGTCGGCGGTGTCGACCACCGTGCCGAGATCCTCCCAGGCGTCTTCCACCTGGTCGATCGCCGCCATGTCGGCCATCGAGCAGCCGGCGGCCATGTCGGGCAGCACGACCGTCACGCGACGGCCCGCGCGGGCGGCCACCTGCTCGGGCCGGTTGGCGAGGATGTCGGCCGTCTCGGCCATGAAGTGGACGCCGCAGAACACGATCGCCTCGCACCCTTCCCGCTCGGCCGCGCTCCGCGACAACTGGTAGCTGTCGCCGGTCAGATCGGCGTGGGCGATCACGCCGTCCTGCTGGTAGTGGTGGCCGAGGATCACGAGCCGCGGCCCCATCCTCCGGCGGACCGCCTCGATCCGCTCCTGGAGCAGGTCGTCGGGCAGGCCCCGGTAGGACGGAAACGGGCTGGCGAGCGGGAGGTCGAGCGTGGCGGTCGGCATACGGAAAAGTATAGGGCCGCCGTGCGGCGGCCGCCGCTGACGCTATACTCCGGCCTCCCGAACGATCCTTCCCGTTCGGGCATTCCGACACTCCTCGAGTCACCCCCTCGAGTCACCCCATAGGACGGCAGCGGCGAGATGGCAAAGAAACGGACCCAGAGCATCAGCGCGAAGCGGGCCGAAGTGGAGGCCGCGGAGGCCCTCGGCAAGACGGCCAAGACCAAGAAGAAGGCCGCCGAGAAGGCCCCGAAGGCGAAGAAGGAGAAGGTCGCCAAGGAGCCGAAGAAGGCCGCCGCCAAGAAGCCCAGCCGCCGCAAGGTCGCCAAGGAGGCCCGGATGAAGGCCTACTGGGGGGTGTTCACGCAGGCGATGAAGCGGGTGGCGATGTTCGAGTATGCCGACAAGAAGGCGGCCGACAAAAAGGCCGCCGAACTCGTCGCCTCGTCGCGGGCCCATCATTTCGTCGGGTTGGTGAAGGAGCCGATCACCGAGTAGGACCGCCGCGTCGGCGGGCCGAGGACCACGCTTGCCATCAGGGGTTCATCATGCACCGAATCGTCGCCGCATCGCTGCTCGTCTTGGCGGCCCTGTTCGTGGGCTGCTCCAGCCAGGAAGGGGCCGCTCCGGCCGCCGGTGACAAGCCGGGCTCCGCGGGGCTGCCCGGCCTCGACCCGGCCTCGCGGCTGGATCTCGACAACGGTCGCGTGAGCGTCTTCTCGCCGAAGGGCTGGCGGCGGGCATCCCGGTCCTACGACTATCTCGTCCGCTACCAGTCGACGCCGCAGCTTCCCTACCCGGCGGTGGTCGTGCTCGCTGCCGATCCGCCGGAGGGGTTCGCGGAGGTCACGGCCGACAATCACGCCGCCTTCGTCGAGGCGATCGCGGCCGGGCTCACCGAGGGCGACGGCAAGGGTGTTGTCCGCAAGCCGGCCCGGGCCAAGGTGGGGACGCACCACGCGGTGAGCTGGGCCGCCGGCGGCGAAGCCAAACTCGATGGCACGCCCAAGAAGATCGAACGGGACTGCACCGCCGTGGTCGTCGCCGGCCGGCTGTACACCGTCGAGGCCTGGGCGCCCCGCGGCAAGCTCAGCGACGCGGGTCGGGCGGCGGCCCGGGCCGTCGCTGCGGCCCTGGCCGTGCCCTCGCTCGAACCCGTCGAAACCCTCGAACCGCTCGTGCCACCGACGACTGAGCCGACGCCCGAGCCAACCGATCCGGCCAAGGACCCGAAAAAGGATCCGGCGGCCCCGGCCGATGACGCTGCCACGCCCGACACGCCGAAGCCCGACGCAGCCGAGCCCGAAGCCCCCAAGGCTGACGCTCCCGCTGCCGCCACTCCGGCAACAGCCGCTCCAGCCGCCGACCCAGCCCCCGCCGCGGCCGAGTAAGTCGCACCCCTTCCGCACGCGTCAGCCGCGCGGATCCTGCCAGTCGCCCCAGGCGGCGAGATAGCGGGCGAGGCCCCGGCTCGAGCCCGCGCGGGCCTCGATCCAGGCCTTCGTATCATCGATCAGTTCCTGCTCCCGTTCGAGCGTGATGTCGCCGGCCACCACGCGGCTCCGCAGGAACACGAAGTACGTATCGAGCACGTCGCCCCGGCAGTAGTCGTGGATCTCGGCCTTCTTCCCGGCATCCCACAGGTCCTGCACCATGTGGCCGGCCACGTCCATTTTGCCCGGCTTGCCGATCAGGTTCGCGGCGAGTGACAGGCCGCCGGCGAACCGGCTGGCACCCGAGTTGGTGAGCCACTCATGGAGGTCGAAGTGGGCCTGGGTGTTGTAGCGGTAGCGGGGCTGGTCGAAGTTGCGGGCCTCCTCCGCGAACCAGTCGGGGATCTGGATGCCGTAGCGGAAGGCACAGAGTTCCAGCAGCGGGATGTCAAAGCCACGGCCGTTGAAACTCACGAGCCGAGGCCGCTTGTAACGCCGCCAGCCTTCCCAGAACCGGCGGGCGATCTCGTGGGGCCGCGACTCCTCCTCGTCGAGGGCCACGAGGTCCTGGAGCGCCAGGTCTTTCCCAACCTTCGCGATCACGAGCGAGACCGGCACTTGGAAGGTGTAGGGGATGAAGTCCTTGCCCGTCTCGGCCTGGAGTTCACCGCGATAGCGGGCGATGGCCTTCTCGGGGGAAAGCGCGTCGGCCGCGTACCGCAGCCGCGAGACGAGCGGCCCGTCGGCCACGCTCTCGATGTCGAACACCAGATACTTCGGGTCAGCCGCGGCCATGGCTCACCGCCTTGCCAGCGGATGGGCCAGCGGCTTCCAGGCGCCGTCGGCCTTGCTCGAGGCCACCGCCTGCTCGATGAAGTGCATCCCTTCCACGCCGTCGCGGACGTTGGGGTAGACCGTGTCGACCGTCTCGAAGGGCTTGCCGGTCAGGGCCAGTTCCATCGCGTCGAAGCCTGCGCGGTAGACGTTGGCAAAGGCCTCGAAGAAGGCCTCCGGGTGGCCCGACGGCAGCCGGCAGGCGGCCTTGCCAGCCTCGTTCGTGAACGGGGCGTTGGGGTCGCGGGTGTACACGTAGTGCGGCTTGCCGTTGTGGCGGACGAGCATCTTGTTGGGCTCCTCCTGGTGCCACTCCAGGCTGCCGAGCGTGCCGTCGATCTGGATCCGGAGGTCGTTCTCCCGGCCGTGGCTGATCTGGGAGGCGGTCACGGTGCCGAGCGCCCCGCCCTGGTAGCGGATCACGGCGTGGCCGTAGTCGTCGAGCGGCCGATCGGGCACGAAGATCTTGAGGTTGGCGGCGATCTTCTCCGGGATCAGGCCCGTCATGTAGCGACCGAGGTTGTAGGCGTGGGTGCCGATGTCGCCGAAGCAGCCCGCCGCGCCGCTCTTGGTGGGGTCGGTCCGCCAGGCGGCCTGCTTCTGCCCCTCGCTCTCGAGCCTCGTCCGCAGCCAGCCCTGGATGTATTCGGCCCGGATCGCCTGGATTTCACCCAGCTCGCCGGCCAGGATCATCTCCCGCGCCTGCCGCACGAGCGGGTAGCCGGTGTAGTTGTGGGTCACCACGAACACCTGCTTCGAGGCGGCGACGAGCGTGGCGAGTTCCTCGGCCTCGGCGAGTGTGAGCGTGAGCGGCTTGTCGCAGACCACGTGGAAGCCGGCGGCCAGCGCCGCCTTGGCCACGGGGAAGTGCATGTGGTTGGGGGTGGCGATCGAGACGAAGTCGATCCGCTCCCCTTCCGGCAGCGCCCGCTCGGCCGCGAACATCTCCGCGAACGAGCCATAGGCGCGGCGCTCGGCCACGGCGTAGTCGGCGGCGCTCGCCTTGGACCGGGCCGCGTCGCTGGAAAAAGCCCCGGCCACCAGTTCGGCCCGATTGTCGAGCACGGCGGCCGTGACGTGCACGCGGCCGATGAACGACCCCTGCCCGCCCCCCACGATCCCCATCCGCAGCTTCCTGCCCAGCGCCCCGTTGGTTGCCATCGCTCGCTCCCTGGTGTCATGCCTGCCCGCCCGAATCAGCGGGGCCGGCAGCGTAGCACACGCCCCGGCGCGGTGGCAGCAGCCTACGGCGTGCGGCTTTTGATTCGGGGTGCCGGGTCGCGGTACGATTCGGTCTTTCCCCTCCCTCCTCGCTCCCGCCGCACGATGCGGTGGCTTCCATGGGATTCCAGGATCGCGGCTACTATCGCTCCCCGACCAGCGGCTTCTCGCCCGACTGGTCGGCCGTCAACGCGATCATCATGGTCAACGTTGCGGTCTGGCTGGCCAACTTCATCCTCGCCGGTGACCTGCTCCGGGAAGTGGTCTCGCTCAAGCTCTCGCTCAACGACCTGTTCTGCCTGCGGAGCGACCTCCCGAGCCACCTCTGGAAGTTCTGGACGCTGTTCACCTACGGCTTCCTCCACGACGACCAGGCCCCGTGGCATCTGCTGTTCAACATGCTCACGCTCTGGTTCTTCGGCCGTCCGGTCGAGGCGATCATGGGCTGGGCCGAGTTCATCCGCTTCTACTGCGCGGCGATCGTGGCCGCGGGGCTCGTCTGGGTGATCGGCGAGCGGCTCGGCGGCGCCGGCGACGGGGCCCGGCTGGTAGGCGCCTCCGGCGGCGTGATGGCGGTGCTCGCCGCCTTCATCTGGTATTACCCCCGGCAGACCGTGCTGCTGTACGGGGTGCTGCCCGTGCCCGCCTGGGCCCTCGGCATCCTCTACCTGTTTTTGGACGTCCAGGGCGCCGGCGACCGGAGCAGCAACGTGGCCCACGTCGCCCACCTGGCCGGTGCGGCGTTCGGCATCCTCTACGCCTGGCGGGGCTGGAGCCTCGACGGGCTGACGGAGGCTCCGGCCCGGCTGCTGGCGAACCTGCGGCGGCAGCGGCTGCGGATCGTGCGGCCCGACGACGAACCGGCCGGCCGGGCTGGCGGTGACCGCGACGACCCGCCACTCGGACCGGATCCTCGAGAAGATCGGCCGCTCAGGTGAGGCGAGCCTGACCGCCGCCGAGCGGGACACGCTCGCCCGCGCCAGCCGCCGGCTCAAGGACCGCCGTGGGTAAGTCACGCGGCTCGGGGTTGCCCGTGCCCCGGAGCCGGCCTTGATGGCAAGCGCAGGCAGGATGCCGGAGTGCAGCCAGCATGGAGTGAGCGGAGGCCAGGATGGCCGCAGCGAACGTCCGGCGATGGGGCACGGGCAACCCCGATCGGGCCATCCCAGTTATTGCCGCACGGGCGCCGGAAAGGAGGCCGTGCGGACATCGGGCAGCGCCTGCTTGCGGAGGTCGTCGATCAGGGCCGCCACTTCGTCGAGCTTCCGCTGGTCGAGGTGGCCGGAGACCACTCCCTGGGCCATGCCGCGGGTGTCGATCAGGAGCACGTTCGGCTCGTCGGGCACCATCCCGAAGCTCGGCCGCATCACGTCCTCGAAGTCGAGCCACACCGGCACCACCGGTGATTCCTGCTTGAGCCGGCGACGGACCATACCGTGGAGGGCCTTGGGCACCTCGGGCACGCAGGCCACCGGGATCACCTTCACGTCGGGCACCGGCAGGCCGGCCGGCCAGCCAGCGAGGCCCACCACCGGCTGGGTCGACCAGGCGTTCGGCTCGGCGCCTTCCGCGGTGGGATGAAAGCGGGTGTGGAGCGTGCGGCCGAGTTCCATCGCGGCCTCGGCCCCGTGCCGGCCGGCGTACACGAGCACGACGACGTCGCCCCGGAGCTGCGCCGTCTCGACGCGATTGTTGAACTGGTCGCCCATCACGACGTTCACGGGCCGCTCCTGGCCGCGGCCTACGGCGGGCAGGATCGCGGCCGCGAGCAGGGCCACGGTCGAGAGCAGAAGGGAGACGCGAGCGGGCTTCATGACGGCACCTGGGGGCTTCGGGGCCCGGGGAGGTACCGCGCGGCCGCCGGCCGGCACAAGGCGGGTTTCAGGCAGCCAGGCGGTTGGGGGCCGCGGATTCGGCCTCCGGCTCGGCCGCGGCTTCCGCCGCCTCGAGCTCATCCGGGGCCCCGGCGTCGATGCCGGCCGGCCGCAGCCAGGTCAGCACCGCCGGCAGGAAGACGAGCGACGTGACCGTGCAGGTGGTCACTCCCAGCGTCAGCACCCGCCCCAGGCTCTCGAGGCCGCGGTGGCTGGCCACCATCAGGGCGCCGAAGCCCAGGACCGTCGTCAGGGCGTCGACGAGCACCGAGTTGGCCGTCGAGGCGCTCATCCGGTAGGGCCCCGGCCGCTCGAGATAGTCGTGCACCACATGCACGCCGTAGTCGACGGCGATCCCCAGGATCAGCGGAATGCCGATCAGGTTGGCGGGGTTCAGGTCGATGCCCACGAGTCCCATCAGCCCGAGCATCTGGATCATGCCGAGGGCCAGCGGCAGGACGGCCAGGAACGCGTGCTGGAGGTTGCGGAAGTCGAGCCACAGCACGACGAGGATCACCACCAGCGCCCACATGCCGGCCTGCTCGTAGCTCCGCTTCATCTCGAGCGACGCCTCGTAGGCCTGGAGCGGGTTGCCCGTGGCCCGCGGATCGACGCTGCGGACCTCGCGGACGAACCGCTCCAGCGACTCGAAGTTCCAGATGTCGCCCCGACCGTAGATCTTGAGCAGGTGGCGGCCGCTCGAGCCGACGAACCGCTCGACCAGGCTCGGCGGCAAGTCGTCGAGCGCGGGCGCCTCGGGATTGGCCACCGCGGACAGCGCGTGCAGCCGCGAGAGGAGGTCGCCGGCGGCCCGCTGCTGGAAGGCCGCCAGGGCGCGGTAGCACTCGTCGGGTCCCTTGGTCCGGAGGCTCTCGCGAACCCGCTCCAGGTGCCAGGCCGTCCGCAGGCCGCCCGGCCGCTTCGAGGCCTCTCCCTGGGCCCAGGCGAGTGTCTCGCCGAGCGCGTCGAGCCGGTCCACCGGAATCTCGGGGGGCCGCTCGGGCAGCGTCGCGAGCCGGCCCCCGATCCGCTCGATCGCCGGCCGCTTGAGATCCTCGTCGCCGGGCAGGAGCGACGCGATCTCGTCGATCCGCTCCACGCTCGGGAGGGCCTCCAGTCGCGCCTTGCGTTCGAGGAGTTGCTCGCGGGAGTCGGCGATCGAGAGGGCGTACCAGACGCTCTGGTCGCATTCCTCGAGCAGCTTCTTCTCGACCTGGACGCTTTCCAGCCCGTCGGGCTGGAGGTTGAGCAGGTTGTGGTCGTAGTCGAGTTCGTGCAGCCCGCCGGCGAGCGCGAGCGTGCAGGCGACCGCCGCCAGGGCGACGAACCGGGGATGCCGCATCAGGGGCTCGAGCCAGGAGTGCACCGGCACGGGCTCGGGAATCCGCCGCCCGAGGAAGCTGCGGTCCACGATCGCCAGCGTCGCCGGCAGCACGAGCAGTTCCGCGGCGCAGCACAGCAGGATCCCACCGCCGGCGATCATGCCCAGTTCGGCAACCCCGACGAAGCTCGTGAGGGCCGCCGCGAAGAAAGCCACGGCCGTCGTGATGGCGCCCGTCAGGATTCCCGGCCCGACGCTGCCGCTCGTCTCGAGCAGGGCCGACTCGCAGCCGAGGCCGCGCCGGCGGGCCTCGAGGTATCGACCCACGTAGTAGGTGCCGTAGTCGATGCCGACGCCGATCATCGTGACCGCGAAGGTCACGCTCAGGATGTTCAGATGGCCGACGGAGACCGTGGCCCAGCCGAAGGCCCAGGCCATCCCGATCACGAGCACGCCGTTGGCCAGCAGCGCGTGCCGTACGCCGCCGAAGCCGGCGATCACCACCAGGATCACCGCCGCCAGCGACAGGCCGCTGGCCCAGACCATCGACTGCTGGCTGCTACGCATCTCGTCGTCTTCCATCACCGGCAGGCCGGTGAGGCCGATCGTGGTGGCAGGATGCCGCGTGCCGACCCGCTCGATGATCCGCCGCAGCTCATCGGTGGCGGCCGAGGCCCCGGCGAAGCCCCCTTCCTGCTTGACCAGGCGCAGGAGCACGAAGCCCAGCCGGCCGTCCTTGGCCAGCAGGTTCTCACTCGACAAGTCGCGCAGCGTGCCGACCGACTCGGGCATCATCGGCCAGGGAGAGACGTATTCGGGCGGGCGGCCCGGCGCGGGCTGCGGCGCCTCGAGCCCGGCGAGCAGGCTTTCGCTATAGCGTTCGATGGTCGCCAGCGGCGACTCGCCGAGGCCCTGCGGCTGGCCGCCGGCCACCATCTGCGCGGCGAGACCGGCCACCATCGTGCCGACCCGAAGCTGTATCCAGCCGCCGTCGAGCACCGGCTGGGTCCGCTCGACGAACTGGTCGATCGCCGCCAGATCCTCCGGCGAGAGGTAGTGGAGCCCCTTGGAGCGGACCCGCGAGAGGTCGACCTCGTGGAGCACCGAGCGAAACAGGGTCCCTTCGCGGGCCACTTCCCGGGAGAGTTCCTCGAGCACCGGGATCACGTCCCCGCGCGAAGGCCCTTCCACCACGATCACGGCGTCGTCGTCTTCGCCGAACTCGCGGATGTAGTCGATCCAGAGCTTGTTGTAGTCGCTCTCGGGATCGAGCAGATCGGTGCGGCTCACCTTGTAGCCGAGCCGGTCGGCCGTCCACACCCCCGACGCGACCGCCGACGCGACCGCCACCACGACCACCGCCCAGGGTTGCCACAGGCACAGCCGCGTCCAGGCGACGAGCGCGCGGCCGAGCAGGCCCGGCGCAGGGCCGGGGCGGCTCGGGGAATCGCCCTGCTCCGGCGTACCGGTGGCCTGGGCTGGATCGTGAATCGTGAGCATCGAGGAACGACGGTGCCGCGGCGGGAAACGGGCGAGCGGGCGGGATCGTAGGGAATGGCCCCACGCGGGCCAAGAGCCGCTTTTGCGGTTTCGGCAAGTGCGGCAAGCCGGGCAAACCTCACGCGTTGTGCCGAAAATTCACTGGTGGATCGCCTCACGAACGGCCGAATGAGAGCAGGGAGCGGTGCCGGGGCGGCGCCGCCGGGGAGGCACGAGGGGGGATGGGGGAATGACCGCGCGATTCGCTGCGGCCTTGGCCGTGGGTTGGCTGTGCGCCACCCTGGCCGGGACGACATGGGCCGCCGATCGGCTGCCGGGCAAGAGCGGCCTCGCCACGAGCTTCGCAGACATGTCTGCGGCCGGCCGGGAGTCGTGCCGCCGTGCGCTCGCCTCACTCCCGCTCGACCGGATGTC
>JBILOA010000400.1:0-3009 GCA_044374735.1 Pirellulales bacterium
ATCTACGGCGACCGCGACGGCCGGATCCGCCACGCGCTCGACGCGATCAGCGAGGAGCGGCGTCGCGGCTACGGCTGGGAGGGCTCGTTCGGGGTCACTGCGGCGATCAAGGCGTATCGCAGAGCGCTCGAGTCGGAGCCGCCGGCCCGGGCCACGTCTGGCCCGACGACCGAGGAGCAGGCCGCCCGGGCCCGGGCGCTCGAGCCACGGGTTCGCGAAGTGATCGCGGCGCTCGACGGCGAGGGTCGCTGGATCACGCGGAGCCGTGGCAGCGAGAAGTCGAAGGGGCTCGAGTTTGCCGACCGGATCGAGACCACGGCCTTCATCACGAACCTGAATCTGCTCACCGCCTACCTCGACGCGGCTCGGTAAAGACGACGGCCCGGGCGGTACACTCTTCGCCCATGCGGGTGGTCGTGCAGCGGGTGAGTGAGGCGGCGGTGGCGATCGACGGCCGGGAGGTCGGGCGAATCGGTCCGGGCTTGGCCGTGCTCGTCGGCGTGGAGACGGGCGACACGCCGGCCGACTCGGCCTGGCTCGCCGGCAAGCTCGCAGCGCTGCGAATCTTCGCCGATGACGAAGGCAGGATGAACCGGAGCGTGCGCGAGATCGGCGGCGGGCTGCTCGTGGTCAGCCAGTTCACGCTGCACGCGGCCACGGCCAAGGGCAACCGCCCGGGCTTCACGCGGGCGGCCCGGCCCGAGGAGGCGATCCCGCTCTACGAGGCGTTTCTCACCGACCTCGAACGGGAGGCCGGTCGCCGGCCCGAGCGGGGCGTGTTCGCAGCCGACATGCGAGTGAGCCTCGTCAACGACGGGCCGGTCACGATCCTGATCGACTCCCGGAATCGGGAGTAGGACCGCGGCACGGCCGCCGGTGGTCATGTGGGGGGAGCCCGCGCGCGTGGTGCCCGCGGCCGAGATCGATTATTTTCACGCGGGAGGGGAAGCCACGCGATGACCGGTCGGGCTGCGAACGCGAAGGACGCTCAGCGGCCGGGCTTCACGCTCGTCGAGATGCTCGTGGTGATCGCGATCATCGCCCTCTTGATGGCGCTGCTCCTGCCGGCGGTGCAGGCCGCCCGCGAAGCCGCGCGGCGGACGCAGTGCGGCAACAATCTCAAGCAGCTCGGCCTCGGGCTGCAGGGCTATCACGTGCACGCCTCCGAGTTGCCGGCCGGCGCGCCCGGCTGCTGTGCGCGGCCCGGCCACACCTGGGTGACCAGCCTGCTGCCCTACATCGAGCAAACGGCACTCCACGGCCGGATCAACGTGGGCGTGCCGCTGCGGGATCACCCGCGGGACGTGGTCACGACCGTGCTGCCCGCGCTCGCCTGCCCGAGCGACGGCCACGGACCGGTGTTCGAGGAGCGGTTCGCCCGCGACAATCCCGCCGCGGCGATGGGCCTCTGGTATCTCGCCGCGGCGGGGCCGCTGCAACCCGATCAGTGCAGCTATTGTCCGCCCGGTTCCGAGGCCTGGTGCTGCGTGTCCCGCAACTACGGCACGCTCACCACCGAAGGCGGCCAGGCCTCCGCCGACGTGGCCCTGCCCGGAATGTTCGGGCGGACGACGCGGACCGTGAGCTTCGATCAGGTCCGTGACGGCCTGTCGAACACGCTCCTACTCGGCGAGACCCTGCCGGATGACTGCTGGTTCATCTCGGCCTTCGCCACGAACTTCACCGTCGGCGTCACGAACACCCCACTCAACACCCCGCAGACCACCCGCGACCCGGCGGATCCCACGCGGCACTACACCGGCAACTGGTTCCGCGCCTGCGGGTTCAAGTCGGCCCATGGCGAGATGGTCGGCTTCGCGCTGGCCGACGGCAGCAACCGATTCATCGCCGACACGATCGACTTTCGGCTGGTCAACGCGCTCGGCACCCGCCGCGGTGGCGAAACAGTGGAGATTCCGTGAGCCGGCGGAGCAGGAACCGATGACAGGCATGGCGACCACGATCCCGAGCCGGTTCCGCGAGTTGGTCGGTCGGGCTTGCCTGATGCTGGTGCTGGCGATTGCGGTGGCCGCGGTTGCCGGCGGCTGCTCCGGCGGTCGGCGGGGTGTGGAGTTGGTCCGGATTTCGGGACGGCTCACCTGTGACCAGGGGCCGATGCCCGCGGCGGGGCAGATGGTGTTCGTGCCGCGGCAGGGGGCCCCGGGGGCGACGGTGTCTCGGCCCCTGCGGCCCGGATCGGCCACCTTCGCCGTCGACGGAGCGTTTCGGGCCACGTCGTGGACTCCCGGCGACGGTCTTGTTCCCGGCACCTACGCGGTGGTGGTCGATTGCTGGAAGGTGCCTCCCACCATGGACGGGCCGCCCGCCGTGAGCTTGATCGGTCAGGCCTACGGGGCCGCCGAGACCACGCCGCTGGAACTGGTGGTGCCCGTGGGCAGCGGGCCGCTGGAGATCGCGTTCGACCTGGTCCGCCGGCCCTGAAAGGGGCTTCTTGGCCGCGGTTTTCGGAGCCGGTCACAAAAACCGGCGGTGGCGTCGTTCTCTTCACAGAATGGCACCTCATGACTTCGCCGGACCCAGACTGGCAGCGGTGGTACGACGCCCACGCGGCGCGGCTGCTGCTCTACGCGCGGCAGTGGCTTCCCGAGCGAGCCGACGCGGAAGACGCAGTGCAGGCGGGCTTCGTGAGGTTTTGGCGGAGCCGGGCCACGCCCGAAGCTGCGGATGTGCCGCTGCTGTTCACGGCCGTGCGCACGGCCGCCCTCGATCTGGCCAAGGCGGGGCGCCGGAGGACCGGCCGCGAGCAGCGGGCCGCCGACACCGCCCCGACGGCCTGGTGGGATGGCGACACGCTCGCCGAACGGGAGCGGGCCCACCTTGTCGCGCAGGCGATCGCGGCCCTGCCGCTCGAGCAACGCGAGCCGCTCGTGCTGCGAGTCTGGGGCGGCCTCACCTTCGCCGAGGTCGCCCGCACGCTCGACGAGAACATCAACACGGTGGCCGCACGCTACCGGGCCGCGCTGACCAAACTCCGAGACCTGTTGCCTG
>JBILOA010000401.1:0-3006 GCA_044374735.1 Pirellulales bacterium
GCGGCTCGTGGTCGGCTATCCAGCGTATTGGTCGGAGGGCTACTTCGACTACGAGTTCACGCTTGCCGACGTGACGCTCGGCTGGCTCGTCACCGGCTACTTCCCGATCTTTCCCTGGCTGGCCTTCCCGCTCGCCGGCTACGCCCTGGCCGCGCGGAAGCCGGCGGTCCAGGGCGGCCCCGTGGTGCTCGGCGTCGCGCTCGTCGCCGTGGCGGCCGGACTGATCCTCACCTGGCCCTCGCTCCCGGCGGCGGTCACCGGCGGCGCGGCGCTGGCCTGGACCATGTTCCCGGCGTCGACCGCCTACGTCATCGGCACGCTGGGCGGCGTGGTGCTCGCGCTGGAAGGCCTGCACCGGTTGCTCGACGGCCCGGTGCCCCGATGCCGCGAACTCGTAGCCTGGACCGCGCCCCTCAGCCGTCACTCGCTCACGCTCTACCTCGCCCACCACGCCGTCCACGTTTGGCCGCTCTGGGCGGCCGGCATGGCGACCACGGGCGATCCGACGGCCCTCTGGCAACTGGCCATGCCGATCGGCTGGGCGCTCGGCATGGCCGCGGCGTTCCTCGGCGTGGCGGCGGCGGCCTGTCGCTGGGCCGACCGCCACCGGGTGCCGGCGGCCGAGTCGCTGATGCGGTGGATCTGCGACTGAGGGGCACGAGCCCGGCTGGTGGCGTCTGGCCAACCGCGGCCCGGTCGCCCTCGGCACGGGCATCTTCCGCTACGATGCCGGGCATGTCGGCCGCCTCATCGCCTTCGGCCGCGGGGCCAGACCGGTTCACCGCGTTCGCCTGGATTCTCCTCGACTGGGCGGCGAGCGCTTTCTCGACCGTGCTGATCACGCTCATCGTGGCCTACGTCGAGAGGATCGCCTTCGTCGACCGCCCTTGGGGCCTCGCCCCCGGCGTCGTCTGGTCGTGGACGCTCGCCGCGGCGATGCTGGCCTCAGCCGTGGCCGCGCCGGGGTTCTCCGCCTGGGCCGACCGGCGTGGGCGACACCAGGCGGCGCTCATGGCCAGCGTGGTCGTGGGAGCGGCCGCGCTGCTGGTGCTGGCCGCGGCGCAGCCCTCGGCCCGGATGGTCATCGTCGCCGCGGTGGCCGTGGCGAACGTGGGCTTCGACATGGCGGCGATCTTCACCGGCAGCCTGCTGGCACGGATCACGACCGGCCGCCTGGCGGATCGGCTCTCCGCAGCCGGGTTCGCGGCGGGCTACGCCGGCGGGGCGGTGGCGCTGCTCGCGGCGACAGCGATCGCCACGGGCCACGACGCCCTCGGACTCACGATCGCCGGGGGACTGCGGGCGGCCTTCGCGTTCACCGCCGCGTGGTGGCTCTGCTTCTCACTGCCGGCGGCCGGCGCCCGCTTCGAGCCGGCGGGCACGGGGCCAACGGGCCACGCCCCCACGGCGGCCGGCGAACTCGCCGCCTTCGGCAGGACGTTGGTGGCGTCGCGACACGGCGACGGCCGCCACCTCGCCGCCGTGCTGGCCGGCAGCACGCTGATCCTCGGGGCGGTCCAGACGGCCATCGCGCAGTTTTCGAGCGTGGCGATCGAGGAGTTCGACCTGGAGCCGGCGGCCCTCGTCCGCCTCGTGCTGCTCGTCCAGGCTGTCGCCCTGCCGGGTGCGCTCCTGGTGGGCCGGCTTGCGGAGCGCCTCGGTCGCCGCACGGCGCTCGCCGGTTGTCTCGCGGGCTGGATGGCCGTGCTCGTGCTGGCCTGGTTCGTGCGGACGGTGCCACAACTCCACGCGTTGGCCGTCCTGCTGGCGCTGGTGCTCGGGGGCGTGCAGAGCGTGATCCGTGCGACCGTGGCCGACGCCGCGCCGGCGGGCAGGGCGGGGGTCTCGTTCGGCCTGTTGCAGGTTGGCTCCAAGCTGGCCGGAGCCGCGGCCGGCCTGCTGTTCGGTTGGCTGTATCTCGCGAGTGGCCAGTCGCGGGCCGGACTTGCCGCCCTGCTCCTGCAACTCCTCGCGGGCTGGTGGTTCCTGCGGCGGATGGACGGCCGCAAGACTCGTCAGGAAAGCCCGAGCACGTCCCGCATCGAGTAGAGACCTGCCGGTCGACCGGCCAGGAATGCCGCGGCGGCCAGGGCCCCGCGGGCGTAGCAGTCGCGGTTCGTCGCGCGGACGTTGACCGCGAACGACTCCCCCTCCATACCGAACAGGATCGTGTGCTCCCCCGGATTGTCGCCGGCCCGGATGGCGTGGTAGCCGATCTCGTCGGCCGGGCGGGCCCCAGGCCGGCCTTCGCGACCGTGGGCCTCGCGAACCTGCCCCATCACGTCGCGGATGATCGAGCCAAACTTGAGGGCCGTGCCACTCGGCGCGTCCTCCTTGTGGCGGTGGTGGCACTCCAGGATCTCGACGTCGGTCCGGCCGCCGACGCGGGCCAGGAGCGTGGCCGCCCGACCGACCAGATCCATCGAGATGTTGACCGCCAGGCTCATGCTTGGCGACTGGAGGACCGGAATCACCCGGGCCGCCTCGGCGATCCGATCGTGATCACCCACCGTGAGCCCCGTGGTGGCCACCACCAGCGGCACGTGCTTCGCCACGCAGGTGGCCACGATCCCGGCCACCGCCTCGGGCAGCGAAAAATCGACCACCACGTCGGCCGGCCCTTCCCAGGAATCGGCCACGGTGATCCCGGCCGCGGCGCAGCCCGCCAGGCCGCCCGCGTCGACCCCGCACCGCGGGTGGCCCGTGCGCTCGAGGGCCGCCACGAGCCGCCACTGCCCGGGCTCGGCGAGGGCCCCCGCGATCACCCGCTGGCCCATGCGGCCGGCGGCTCCATGAACGACGAGACGAAGCGGCAAGGTGGGCATGCGAGGCTCCGGGGGCGGACGAATCGGGATCGAGCCGACATCATACGGCCGACTCCCGGGAGGTGCAGCCCGCCCGCATCAGCCGTACAGGTCGATCGCCTGGACGATCTCGTCGAGCCGGTTGCCCACGCTCACCGACCGATTGGCGAAACTGGCCCGGCTCACGCCCCGGCTGCCGAGC
>JBILOA010000402.1:0-3004 GCA_044374735.1 Pirellulales bacterium
GCGGTCGGCCGCTGCAGCCTCTACCTGCTCGACTCCGACGTGCCGGAAAACGCGCCGGAGGACCGGCCGCTGACGAGCCGACTCTACGGCGGTGACACCCGCATCCGGATCCGCCAGGAGATCATCCTGGGGATCGGCGGCGTCAAGGCGATCCGCGCCCTGGGGATCGTGCCCGGCGTCTACCACTTGAACGAAGGCCATTCCGCCTTCGCCACGCTCGAGGCCGTCCGCGGCCGGATGGAGCGGGACGGGTATCCCTACGACGACGCGGTCCGGCGGGTGGCCCGGCAGACGGTGTTCACGACCCACACCCCCGTGCCGGCCGGCCATGACCGGTTCGACTCGGGCCTGATGGAGGAGCACCTCGGCCCGATGCGGGACGCCCTGGGCATCTCGCACGACCAGTTGATGGGCCTCGGCCGGGTCGAGCCCCACAACCACGACGAGCCGTTCTGCATGACCGTGCTGGGGCTCAAGCTGTCGCGGCGGGCCAACGCCGTCAGCCAGCTGCACGGCCACGTCAGCCGGCGGATGTGGTCGAACCTCTGGCCGTGGAAGGTGGAGGAGGAGGTGCCGATCGGCCACATCACCAACGGCGTGCACGTGCCGAGCTGGCTCTCGTGGCAGATGCTGCAGTTGTATGACCGCATCTTCCCGGCCAACTGGTTCCGGCAGATGGGCGGGCCCGACGTCTGGCAGAAAATCCACGAGTGCGACCCGGGCGAGCTCTGGGAGACGCACTACGCGCTCAAGAACCTGTTGCTTCAGTTCGTCCGGCGGCGGCTGGCCCGCCAGTGCCGGCGGCGGGGCGAGTGCGACGAGGCGGTCGAGCAGGCCCGCTCCGTGCTCGACCCCAACATCCTCACGATCGGGTTCGCGCGGCGGTTCGCCACCTACAAGCGGGCCGACCTCCTGCTCTCGGATCTCGACCGGCTGTATGCGCTGATCGCCGACCCGGATCGGCCGATTCAGATCATCTACGCCGGCAAGGCCCATCCGGCCGACGAACCGGGCAAGGGACTGATCCGCAAGATCGCCAACCTCCGGCACGATCCGCGGTTCGCCGGCCGGCTGGTGTTCATCGAGGACTACGACATCAACGTCGCCCGGCACCTCGTGCAGGGTGTCGACGTGTGGCTCAACAACCCGCGGCGGCCGCTCGAGGCCTCGGGCACCAGCGGCCAGAAGGTGGTGCTCAACGGCGGCCTCAACTGCTCGATCCTCGACGGCTGGTGGGCCGAGGCCTTCGACGGCCGCAACGGGTTCGCGATCGGCCGGGGTGAGACCCACTTCAACGACGAGATCACCGACCGCCGCGACGGCGAGGCCCTGTTCGCCACCCTCACCAAGGAGGTCATCCCGCTGTTCTACGAGCGGGACGCCGACGGCCTGCCCCGGGCGTGGATCCGGATGATGATGAACTCGATCAGTTCGCTCGCCTGGCGGTTCAGCGCCCACCGGATGGTGATGGACTACGCCCGCGTTTGCTACGTGCCGGCGGCTGGCGGCATCTCCTGCGACATGGCCAATCGCTGACCGTCACTTGGCGGCGGGCTGGCGGGAAAACTCGAGTTCCTTCTTCCAGCGGTCGAGGGCCTTGCTCGCCTCCGCCTGGCGGGCCTTCGCGGCCTCGAGCTGGCCGGTCGACTCCTCGAGGGCCTTGCGGGCGGCCGCCATCTGCGACTCGGCCACCTGCGCGGCCTCGGTCGCCTGACGGGCCTTCTCGGCCGCGGCCTGCTCGGCGGCCGTGATCTCGCCGAGGGCCTTCTCGGCCGTTGCCAACCGCTGTTCGAGCCGCGGCGGATTCGTGTCGAGCACGCCGGCGGGGCTGCCGTCGGCCGCGGTGAAGGCGGCGAGGCCACCGGTCCAGTCGCCCGCGAACAATCGGCCGCCGTCGCTCGTGACGGCCACGCGGGTGCCGATGTCGGGCAGCGGACCCATCTCCCGCTCGACCGCACCGTCGCCCTTCCAGAGCTTGAGTTTCCGGTCGCGGCCGGTGGTGACCAGCCGACCGTCGGGCAGCCAGGCCACGCCCTCGGCGCCCCCGCCGTGGGCCGGCCAGTTCTTGATGTTCTCGCCGCTCTTCACGTCCCAGAGGCGGGCGGTGCCGTCCCCGGAGACGCTGGCCACGACCTTGCCGTCGGGCCGCCAGGCCACGCCCGTGATCGCCGCCGTGTGGCCTTTGAAGGTGCTGACCTCCCGGGCGCCGCGGGTCTCCCAGAGAAACAGGTTGCCGGCCCGGTCGCCCGTGACCAGCCGCTTGCCGTCGGGCGAAAACTCGAGCGCCGTCACCCAGTCGGTGTGCTTGCGGATCTCGTGCGCCGGCTTGCCGTCGGCGGTCTTGAGCAGCCGGACGACCTTCGCCGGGCCGCCCAGGGCCACGAACCGCTGGTCGGCCGAGATGTCGGCCGCGAGCACCTCGTCGAACTCCTCGCCCACCTCGGCCAGGCGCTTGCCGGAGGCGATGTCCCAGACGACCACGCGGCCGCTCTTGGCGGCCTCACCGCCCGCCGCCAGCAGGAGTTTGGCGTTGCGGGAGAACCGAACCACCCGGGCCACGCCCTCCGGGAAGGGCAGGACGCCGAGCAGGTCCAGCGAACCGGTCTGGTAGAGGAGAATCTGTCGGCGGCTGCCGAGCGCGAGCAGTTCACCGTGCGGCGAGGCCGCCAGCGCGGTGACCGCCGTGGGCCGGCGGCCGTGCGTCACCACTTCGAGCGAGAGCCGCGGCGGCATCACGGGCGGCCCCTCGGGGCGGGTGGCGGCGGCGGCGTCGAGGGCCAAATTGTTCTGCTTCCGGGCCACCGGCTGCGAACCGTTTCGCTCGAGCGCGCCGCCGGCGATCCACTTGGTGATCACGGCCACCATCGGCTCCGGGATCTTGTCCGACTCCGGTGGCATCTTGGGCTCGGACGAATGCGTCACGAGCATCAGCAGGTAGGAGCCGTTGGGATCGCCGGGGGCGACCACCTCGCCCGAACTGCCGCCGGCCATCGTCTGGCCCCAG
>JBILOA010000403.1:0-2996 GCA_044374735.1 Pirellulales bacterium
GTGGCCGCCCGCCGCCGCGACGCAGATCGCCCGCTTGGCCGCCTCCTGTCCGCGCACGTCGGCGAAGTCGACGTCGTAGGCCGCATAGCGGTCGAACCACTCCGCCACCCGCGGCGGCGCCGGCGGGATCTGGAGGTCGCCGGCGAAGAACTGCACCGCCTCCGTCAGCGACGAGACCGGAATAACCTCGATCTCTTCCACCACGGCCGCCTCCGTGGCGCTGGCCGCCGGAACCACGATGCCCCGCAGCGGTCGCTCCCGCCGCTGCCTCGCGGCGGCGATCGCGATCGACAGCGCGCCGCGGGCCGGCCGCGTCGATCCCTCGAGTGACAGTTCGCCGACGACCGCGTATTCCTCGAGCCGCTCCGGGGCGAACTGGCCGCTGCCCGCCAGAATGCCGAGCGTGATCGGGAGGTCGAAGGTGGCGGCCTGCTTGGGCAGTTCAGCCGGCGCGAGATTGACCACGATCCGGTCGTTCGGCCGGTTGAAGCCCGAGTTGACCATCGCCCGCGCCACGCGGTGGGTGCTCTCGCGGATCGCGGTGTCGGGCATGCCCACGAGCACCGTGGCCGGCAGGGCGCCGGACGACACGTCGACCTCGACATCGACCGGAATGGCGTCGATCCCGAACAGGGAATAGGTCTGCAGACGAGCGAGCATGATGCGCGGCCTCCGGGAGCGGGCGCCACGGCCGCGGTTCTGCCGCCGAAACCGGGCACCACTCGCCTGATGTGAACGTCTGTTCAGTATTTTGTCAAGCACCCGGCGACCCGGTCCGGTTCGCCGCTGGCGGGCAGACGGCGGCGGGCGGTACGATGCCGCTTGGTCAACCGCTCGCCTTTCGCACGGTTGACGCCGCCTCGCGATCGATCGCCACCCCGGGCCGCGGCCTCGCCGCAGGATGCATGTTCGCCAGCGCGTGCCGTGACACCCGCCGTCGCTCCTTCGCCCTGGCGGCGCTGGCGGTTCCGCTTCTGACGGTTGCCCCGGCGACCGCTGCGGAGCCCGCCGCCGCTCCCGCGGGAGCAGGGGCGGCCGCCGCGCTGCCGCTCTCGTTCACCGTGGCCGACGTGACGATCGGGGAGCGAGTGACGGGCGAGACCCTCGCCGCGGATTCGGTCAAGCACCGCGTCGTGCTGATCGAGTTTTGGAACTACGAGTGCAAGGACTGCCTCGCGAGCCTGCCCCTGCTCGAGCAGTTCCACCGCTCACAGGCCGCCGCCGGCCTGCTCGTGCTGGGTGCCCACATGAAGTCGGGTGGCCCGGCCGAGGTGCGGCAGGCCGTTGAAAAGGTCGGGGTCTCGTTCCCCGTGGTGCTCGGGGCATCGGTCAAGGGGCTCGATCCACCACCGCTTCCTCATGCCGTCGTCTTCGACCACACCGGTGCATGCATCGCCCGCGGCACCGTGCAGGAAGTGGCCGACAAGGCCTTGGCCGCCGTGCGAGCCGCGCCGCCGCTCGTGCTCGCAGGCCGGCATCTCGAAAAGCTCCCCGCGCTCGAAAAAATGCTCCGCGACGAGTCGAAGTTTGGCGCCGTGCTCCGTAAGGCGACCGAGTTTTCCGAGTCGACCGACGAGCCCACGGCCGAGGAGGCGAAGTTCGTGCTCGAGTGCCTCGAGAAATACGCCGCGGCCACGATCGCCAAGGCCGAGGAACTCAAGGCCCTGGATGCCTACGGCGCGGCCACCCTGCTGCAAAGGCTCGCAACCGCCTTTCGCGGCAACGACACCGGCAACCGCGCCGTCGAACTGCAGCGGGAGTGGAAGCAGGACAAGCAGTTCACCGCCGGCCTGCAGGCGGCCCAGATCGCCAGCCAGCTGGAGACGCTCCGAGCCCAGGCGATCGCCCAGGCCAGCATGCCGCGGGGCGGCGGCTACGGGCGGCAGCCGGGGCCGAAGGTGGCCAGCATGGACGCCGCCAAGAAGATCCCGCCGCCGGTCAAGAACCAGCTCGCCCAGATGGTCGGCATGGTGCGGCAGCTCGGCCCCGGCACGAAGTATGCCGACCGCGCCGAGGAGATCGCCTTGGAACTCGGCCTCGAGATTCCCGCCGCCCATTGAGATTCCATCCGTTTCCACCACTCCGGGTCGTTCCCTCATGCCCTCCCCTGCCCCCTACCGCCGCCGTCCCGATCGCCTTCCCCGCGTGCTCGTCGTGGGGCTCCTGCTCCTTGCGGCGGGCGTGCTTGCGTCCACGGCCGGCCGGGCCGAGCCGGCCGCCGACTGGCGACCGCTGTTCGACGGCAAGGCGCTCGGCCAGTGGAAGCCGACACCGTTCGGCGGCGAAGGGGAGGTCACCGCCGCCGACGGCGTGCTCCGGATCGCGATGGGCGCCGACTTGAGCGGCGTGACCTGGAAGGGGGAGTTTCCGAAGCAAAACTTCGAGTTGGCCCTGGAGGCCCGGCGGGTCGAGGGCAGCGACTTCTTCTGCGGCCTCACCTTTCCGGTGGGCGAGTCGCACTGCAGCCTGATCCTGGGAGGCTGGGGCGGCGGCGTCGTCGGCCTCTCGAGCATCGACGGCGAGGATGCCGCCAACAACGCCACCACCAAGGTGATGTCGTTCACCGAAGGCCGCTGGTACGACGTGCGGGTGCGCGTCACGCCCGACCGGATCGTGTGCCTGCTCGACAACGAGCGGATCATCGATCAGCCGCTGGCCGACCGCACGATCTCGGTCCGCGAAGAGGTCGTGGTATCGCAGCCGCTGGGCATCGCGACCTACGCGACGACGGCGGAACTGCGGAAGATCCGCTGGCGACCCGCACCCGCTGGCGACGAGGCGGCGCCGCCGCAGCCATGACGAGCCCGGAGGCCGATCCCGCCGGCCCGCAACCTGGCCACGCGGACGACGCGGCCGCGGCCCGCCTGCGGCGCCGCATCACGGGCGAGGCGGCCCGGGGCGTCACCCGCGGCACCGATGCCCGCCGGGCCGTGTTCCGGGCCGCCCGACGCGTGGCCCGCGACTGGGTGCCCGCCGATCAGCTGCCCGCGTCGGAG
>JBILOA010000404.1:0-2982 GCA_044374735.1 Pirellulales bacterium
GGCCCCGGTCTCGGCGTCGAGCTTGATGCCCTCGCCAGCCGCATTGCGGGCGCCGTAGATATAGTCGCGGCCCGACTCGGTGCGGATCTCCATATCGTGCAGGCCGGTGTAGTCGCCGCCGAGATGCCGGCGCACGAGTTGGCCGGCGGGCGTGAACACGAAAATGCCGAGGTTGGAACTGGTGTAGACCTGGCCTTTGCTGTCGACGACCACGCTGCCGTGGGTCGGGCCGATCTGCGACTTGCCCTGCTCGTCGAGCCCCCAACCGGGAACGGTGTCGAAGGTCATGGCGCCGCAGCCCATGCGGACGGGCTCGACGGCGGCGACCGGGCCGGCGAGCAGGCCGACGAGCAGGACGATCGCGAACGGGCGTGGGATTGGCATGCTGCATGTCCCCGGGCGTTGGGAGGGAGATCGGGAGCGAGACCCCGCTTTTCCCGAAAGGTCGACATCCTACCCAGCCGCTCGGAAACCCGGAACACCCGGCCGCAGCGGCGATGCACGGTTTCGTCGTCACCGTGACGGCCCGGATGAGAGTCATCGATCCCCGCCAGGACCCGGACCCGCGACGGGAAGCGCCCCCACGTCGGTGAAGGCCGCGTCGCCACGGAATGGCACGTGCGCCGCATCGGCCGCCGGCCGATCCGCCGCTCCGATCTCCGGAGCGAACAAGCCCTGCGGCAGCGGGCTCGCGATGCCTGCGCAGGGCGACGTGGGTGCCAGCCGATAGTCGCCCGCCGCCACGTCCATGAATCCCGGACCGTTACCCGCCGGCCCCCGGGCCGCGACGATCACCCGGCCCGAGCCTTTCGACAGGCTCTCCCGCCAGCCCGCCCCCAGCCAGTTGTCGCGCAGCGTCACCACCCCGTCCCCGTCGAGGATGCCCAGACTCCGGGCCGCCGCCGAAGTGGAGACGATATTCCCCTGACACTCGGCCTGCTGCTGCGCTGACGACAGCCTCAGCAGCGTCGTGGATCCCGCTCGAAAGGAGACCACCGTGTTGTGCACGAACCACAACGGCGCTGACCGGTAGTGCTCGAGGCGGCCGCTGTCGCCGCCGTAGTGGACCACCTGGTTGTTTCCCGGCCCGTCAAGTTTGACGAGCACGTTGCCCATCACGATCGTCCGCTGCGGGGGCGGGCCTGCGGGATCCTCCGCCCAGGCGCCGTCCACGAGATCCAGAGCGCGATTCCCCCCCTCGATCCAGTTGAACCGCACGATCGTCTCGGCGGAGCGGTCCTTGAGGTTGTTGCCCAGGCAGCCTGCTCTCAAGGGGCCGAAGCGATTGAATCGGTAGTCGATACTGCGGGCCTGCGTGTAGGTGTTGTGTTCGAGGATGCTGCCCTCATTGCCGTTCCCGTGGATGTGACAACCCTCGACCGTGACCCGCTGCGATTGGGGCGATACGAACAGGCCGTTGCCGCAGCCGCGGAGCACGCACCCGCGGATCGTGATGGCTTCGCCTTTCTCGACGAACACCGCCGCGGCGTTCCGCTCGTAGGCGGTCCTCCCGCGCCGGCCTGTGAAGGCGTGGGGAGGCCGGCCGCCGGTGATGTCGAGCGACTCGATCACGATGTGGGCGGGCATCAGGTCGGCCGGGCGATTGGCACCGCCGATCTTGACGACGCTTCGCTCCTCCCCCCAGAAGTCGATCGCCCGGCGGGTCGTCGCATCGGCGCCGTCGATCCGCGGAAGCCGACCGGCTGTGTCCGCCACGCCCTTGACCACGATCGGCCGCTCCGCCGTCCCGCGCGCGCAGATCACCCACTTGGCCCGGTAGGGGTCGGGGCGGGCGTGGATCGCGACCACGTCGCCGGCCGTGAGCGACTCCCAGGGCACGTCCTCGACCTCCGCCAGGGGCTGACCGGGCCCGACGTGGTGTTCGACCGGAATCGCCGGTGACGCGGCGAGAACGACCATGGTCGCGGCGGCACTCGCGACGACCCGCATCGAGTCATTCATGGGCCATCGCTCCTCCAGGCCGGTTCGCCGCCGCCACGGCTTCCCCTCGCAAGACTACGTCGTCGTGGGCAATCGCCCCAAACCACGCGAGCCAGGGAATGCGGGGTCTCGAGGACAGGCCGCAGCACGAGGGATGCCCGATGTTTGACCCGGAGGGCGTCGCGAGGGCACACTTTCCACCAGGGCCGGCGGCGGCCGGGCCGAAACGTTGCCCGCTCGCCGGCGACCTTCTCCCAGGGGTTTTCGCGATGAGCACGACCATGGCCGAGGCGACGACGCGGGACGCGGGGGTGGTGGCCGCCGAGGCCGAACTGGTGGCCGACGCCCACCGGCGGATGCGGGAAGCGCTCGCCAAGGTGATCGTGGGCCAGGAGGAGCCGCTCGAGCTGATGCTCACCGCGCTCTTCTGCCAGGGTCACTGCATCCTCGAGGGCGTGCCGGGCCTCGCCAAGACGCTGATGATCTCGAGCCTGGCGAAGCTGCTCTCGCTGAAGTTCAGCCGGATCCAGTTCACGCCGGATCTGATGCCGGCCGACATCACCGGCACCGAGATCCTTCAGGAAGACAAGTCCACCGGCCACCGGGAGCTGAAGTTCGTTCACGGGCCGATCTTCGCCAACCTCGTGCTCGCCGACGAGGTCAACCGCACGCCCCCCAAGACGCAGGCGGCGCTCCTCCAGGCGATGCAGGAGTATCACGTCACGGTGGCCGGGCGGACGTTCGAGTTGCCGCGGCCGTTCTTCGTGCTCGGCACGCAGAACCCGATCGAGAACGAGGGCACCTATCCGCTGCCCGAGGCCCAGCTCGACCGGTTCATGTTCAAGGTCGCGGTCAACTACCCCTCGTTCAACGACGAGCTGCGGATCGCCACGTCGACCACGTCGCGGCAGAAGGTCGACCTCCAGCCGGTGATGGGCGAGGCCGACATCCTGCGGGTGCAGGAGATCGTCCGCGACGTGATCGTGGCCGAGCCGGTGGCGGCCTACGCCGTACGGCTGGCCCGGGCCACGCGGCCCGGCG
>JBILOA010000405.1:0-2972 GCA_044374735.1 Pirellulales bacterium
CCGGGAAGACGCCCTGGAACTCAGCCGCCAAGGCGTGGACCTGATGGTCACGGCCGTGGACGAGGGACAGCTCGAGGACACGGGCGACCCCTCGCAGCCAAACGACGAAAGCGGCAGCGATCGATTCGTCTGAACCCGGACCGCGCGCCGAAAACGCGCACGAACACGGCCGCCCGGAGGTGCGGCCGGCGGCAGCGGCCGAAGGCCGGAGTGCCGCTAGCCCGCCGGGGCCATGGATGGCCCGGCGGGCGCTACAGCAGGCTCTCGAGCAAAAGCCGCATCTTGCGGAGCTCGGCCACCTGATCCACGCCTTCCATCGGCGGCATGTGGGCGCACAGGGCCCGCGTGTAGTTGACCCGCTGCAGCAGGCTGACGAGCTTGCCATACTCGACGGTGCCCTGACCGATCCGTACCTGGGGCACGTCGGGTTTGGTGTCCCGCAGGTGCACGTGGGCGACATACTTGATGATCGGCTCCCAGGAGGCGGGCTTCTTGGTGCCGAAGATGAAGTGGCTGGGATCGAGCGTGACGGCAAGGCCGGGCACGTTGCGGCAGAGGGAGGCGGTCGTCTCGGCATCCTGCGTCATCCGGCCGGCCGCCGTCTTCACCGCCACGATGCCGCCGAATCCGGCGGCGATGGCGACGAGCTTGCGGAGCCGTTCGATCTCGCCGTTGAAGGGCGTGCCGAGTTCCGACGACTCGACGACCATGGTCACCACGCCGAGCGACTTGGCCAGCCGGCAGCAGGCCTCGAACAGGTCGTAGACCGCCGGACTCTCGGCCGCCGCGAACGACACGGCCACCGGTCGCAACCGTTGCAGGTCGCTGCAGGCCGCGATCGCCGCCTCGGGGTCGGCCGCGACGGCCGCAGGCTGGAGGTGGCCGCCGTGCTCGTGGATGTCCAGTTCGACGGCCGTGAACTCGAGCTCCGCCAACCGCTCCATCGCGGCCGCCAAGGGCATCTCGGGCAGGCATTCCGTGCTGACGCAAACGAACACGTGGTCGCTCCTGTTCTGGCTGGCTCGCGCGGCACGCGCACGGCGACCGCAACCGGCAAAAGGTAGCGGTCGGCCCGACAACTCGACAACCGGAATGCCGTCCTGCGCGCCGGCGGGCCGCGGGCAGTACGATGCAGGCGGGCGGCGGCGCGGGCGCTCCGCCGACACGACGCGATCCCGAGGGCACGCCATGACGATCGAAGAGCAGAGGCCGACGCGGGTGATTCTCGAGCAGGCGGGAGCCTGGAATCGGTGGGGCACCAGGCTGGCCTGGACGGTGGCGGGGCTGTCGCTGCTCTCAGCGCTCGGGAGCGCCGCGGCCTTCTCGCAGTATTTCCAGAAGGATGCCCGGGTGCTCGAAACCTACCACTCCCTTTCGCGGCAGGCCGCCGACAAGATCGCGATCGTGACCGTCGCCGGGGCGATCATGGGGGGCGACGGCTTCGCCCGCGCACAACTCGACCACGTGGCCGACGACCCGGCGGTCAAGGCGATCGTGCTCCGGGTCGACTCACCCGGCGGCACCGTCAGCGGCAGCGACGAGATCCACAACCGGCTCTCGAAGCTCCTCACCGACCGCGACCTGCCGGTGGTCGTGAGCATGGGGGGCCTGGCGGCCAGCGGCGGCTACTACGTGGCCATGGCCAACGGCGGCCGCGACGACGTGATCTACGCCGAGCCCGCCACGCTGACCGGGTCGATCGGCGTGATCATCCCGCACTTCGACGTGTCCGCGGCGCTCGACAAGCTGTCCGTCCGCGACGACTCGATCGCCAGCGGCCCGCTCAAGCAGATGCTCAGCCCCACCCGCGACCGCACTCCGGAGGTGGCCGAGGAGGAGCGAAAGATCCTCCAGTCGCTCGTCGACGGAATGTTCGCCAGGTTCAAGGCGATCGTGAAGGGGGGCCGGCCGAAGCTCGACGACGCCGCGATCGCGAAGGTGGCCACCGGCCGGATCTTCACCGCCGAACAGGCCAAGGAGGCGGGCCTCGTCGACCGGATCGGATTTTTGGAAGACGCCGTGACGCGGGCGGTCGAACTGGCCGGCCTCGACGACAAGACGGCCCGCGTCGTGAAATACACGAAGCCCAAGGCGCTGCTCGACGAGGTGCTCGGCGGCCAGTCGCCGGGGGCGGGGTTGTCGCTCGCGACGCTCGCCGAACTGGCGACACCCAGGGCCTGGTATCTCTGCAGCTGGTGGCCGGCACTCGTGCGGAGCGAGTGAGCCGACCACAGGCCCGCGGCGGCCTCAATACGCCCCCGAAACGATGTCGCCGGCGTTGCGGCTGCCGAGCGCACGAAACACGTTGATGTTCACGTCGTAGCGAAACGTGCGGACAGCCCCGTCGCAGAACACCGCCCCAAAGCCGGCAGGGTGGGCGGATCCGAAGAGGCTCTGACAGCCCGGGTTGACGCCCGGCGGGATCGTGAAGTCGGGCTGGGGCTGACCGGCCGTCCAGCGGACGGTGTCCCAGTCGAATCCGACGGTCCAGCCCTGGTCGTTCTCGCAGTAACTGCTGCTGTAGCCCTCTGGCCACATCCGCCGCTCGCCGGCAAGGAGCGTGGTGGCGTGGCCGTCGGGCACATCGTCTTCCTTGACGCGTCCGAGGATCCCGATCACGCCGTTGATCCGGCGGCCGTCGTTCACGCCCGGGACGTGGATCGGGTAGCCACCCGACTGGACCCAGATCTGCTCCCGTTCCGCCTCGGGGAGCCGAAAGGTCGGATAGCCGTCGGCGCTGCCGGCGATCCCAGGCACGGCCACGTTGATCGACCCCGCGTTGCCGGCATAGTCGGTCGGAGAGATGAAGGCCGGTCGCTCGAGTCCTGCGAAGCAACCGCTGTGAAAGAAGGCTTGGGGCGCGGCCTTCTGCCGCCGGCTCGCGCACGAGATGCTCGGCATGGGGATCTCGATGACCTTGCGCACCTCGGTGTTGCGGGCCGCGCCGGTCAGACTGGAACCCATGTTCCGCA
>JBILOA010000407.1:0-2963 GCA_044374735.1 Pirellulales bacterium
GCTGCTGGGCTGGATGTTTCCGGCCGGTGTGAGCCGGCTCGAGGGCGTGCGGGCGTTCGTGACCGCCGAGCGGGCGCGGCTCGGCCGCTGGACCGTGGGGCAATGGTCGACGGCCGCCGCGTTCGCGATCACGGTGGCCCTGTGGATCCTGCCCGGGATCGCCGCGGTGGCCGCCGGGCCCGACGACGACTGGGCCCCGCTCCTCAAAGACCGCATGCCGGAGGGCGTGGCGGCGCTCGTCGGCGCGAGCCTGCTGTTCGTGCTCCCCGGCGGCGAGGCGGGGGGGCGGCGGCGGGCGGCGCTCGAATGGAGCGAGGCCCGGATCGACTGGGGCATCATCCTCCTGTACGGCGGCGGCATGGCCCTGGGCACGCTCTGCTTTTCGACCGGCCTCGCGGCGGCCGTGGGAGAGTCGATCCGCTGGCTCGTGCCGGGCGGGCCTTGGGGCGGCACGGTGCTCGTGGCGCTGGCGGCCATCGTCGCCGTGGTGACCAGCGAGTTCACGAGCAATACCTCGAGCGCGAACATCGTGGTGCCGGTGGCGATCGCGCTCGGCACGGCGACCGGCGGCGAGCCGATGGTGGCCGCGCTCGCGGCCACGTTCGCGGCGAGCCTCGGCTTCATGATGCCGGTGAGCACGCCCTGCAACGCGCTGGTGTACGGCACGGGGCGGATTCCGCTGAAGTGCATGATGGCCGCCGGCAGCCTCCTCGACCTTGTGGGCATCGCGGTGATCACCGCCGCCATGCTCCTCGCAGCCCGCTTCTGGTAGCTGTGACCGCGAAGCCATGAGGCTAAAAAGACACCACAAGTTGCGTCTGGATCGCGGTGCCCGTGTAGCCGGCCCGGTAGGGGTAGAGAACGTTGTTGGCCGGGTTGCGGTTCATGTGCAGGGCCTCGAGCGTGAGCCGGGCCTGGCGCGAGCGGCGGATGTAGGCGTTGAGGCCGCCGCCGTATTCCTGGCCCGTGCCGAACGGGCCGGTCACCACGCTCGAGCGGGCGTAGACCTCGTAGGTTCGCGGAACGAAGCACCAGGAGAGGTAGGCCATGCCCCCCTGGTCGAAGATGCTCGCGCGGTCGAAGGGGCCGGTGCCCTTGAAGCTGTCGAGCAGGCGGAAGTAGTACTCGAAGTTCACCGCCCAGCCCTGGTACTTCAGGCCGGCGTCCACCGTGGCCAGGTTGTAGAGGAAGCTGTCGACCTTGGTGCCGGCGCCGAGCACTCCGGTGGTCGCCAGCGGCGTGCCGTCGGAGAGCCGCACGATCGTGTTTTCAGGGTTGAGGTCCGGAATGATCCGCGAATAGGTCGGGGCGTAGACACCACTCGTGCCGAGCCGGATGGCGGGCTCGTCGTGGTGCTCCATGTCGCCCATCCCGAAGCCGAACGGGGCCCAGGGCTCCCACCAGGTGTTGCCGGCGAAGGCCATCGAGGTGCCGCGGCGGAGCACGCCCGCCGTGCCGCCGTCGATCGCGTTCCAGATGCCAGCCTGGTAGTGCACGGTCTCCTCGGCCAGCGCGCCGGTCGCCAGGACACCGGGGCTGAAGCCGGGCCGGAAGAAGGTGTTGGCCATGCTGCGGTCCGCGCCGAGCGTCCAACTCGCCTGCTCGAGCCACTCACGGGTGCCCGGCACCGGGGTCACGCCTGCCCCGACGATCGCCGCCTCGCTGAACTTCCAGCCTGCCATGCCGAGCGGTACGACGCCGAACGTGGAGCCGAGGTCGGAGGTGCCGAACAGCCCGAAGTTGTAGAGCAGCCGTTCGTCCACCACATGGCCGGCGAAGTTGATGAGATACCGGTTGAGGTTGAAGGTGTTGATGTTGTTGACGGGCCTGACCTCGCCGACGGCGGTGGTCCATTGCGTGGCCGAGCGGGCGAACTCGAACCAGCGAAGCTGCATGTAGCCGCTGAGGGCCAGCGCGAACGGGAACTCACCCTTCGCGGGGCGAGTGGCGTGGAGCAACAGCCCCTTGGGTGGCACGAGATCGGTGGCCGGGATGTAGCGGGGCCGCGGGATGCCGGCCAGCCGCGCCTGGACGGCTTGGTCGACGAGTTGTGCGAGGTCGTCCTCGGTGAGGCCGGATTCATGCGGAGCGTCGGGCTCGCTGGGCAGTTCGACGGGTGCGTTCTCGGCCCCGTCCGGCGTGGCTGGCTCGGCGAGCGCGGCGGCCGGATCGGGCGCGGGGGGCACATCATCGGCCCGGCCGTGGGCGGCGCAGCACGCTACGGCGACTGCGGCGAACAGCGGCAGGGCGGGGCCAAAGCGGCGGCGTGAGGGCGGATCGCGCATGCAGAATCCCACCCTCTCCATCGGGTGGTGTTGCACCGGTTCTGCAGGTTTTCGGGCCTGGGCAAGCTGGGCTAGCTGGCTGTTCCTCGGCTGGGGGCGTGGCGAAGGCCGCAGTTGACGGCCGCCAAATCAGGGCTACGCTGTATTTGTTTTCCGAATGATGCCGGCGGGTTTTATTCGGATTTCTCATCCAGGACGAGGCGGAAACTCGGAGCCTGGAGGGCGGCGCGCGGCCGCATGCGCAGGCAGGCGATGAACCTCAAGTCTCTCAAGATCTTCTGCGACATCGTCAGCCGCCGGAGCTTCTCCCGCGCGGCCGAAGACAACGGCATCTCCCAATCGGGGGCCAGCCAGGTCGTGGGCCAACTCGAGAGCCGGCTGGGCGTGCAACTCATCGAACGGTCGAAGCGACCGCTTGCGCCCACGGCCGAGGGCAAGGTGTTCTTCGAGGGATGCCGCAAGATCCTCGTGGCGTACTCGGCGCTCGAGGACGAGGTCCGCACGCTCCACGAGGAGGTGGCCGGCCGGGTCCGCGTGGCCGCCATCTACTCCGTCGGCCTCCATCACATGAGCCGCTACGTGCAGGAGTTTCGCGGCCAGCATCCCAAGGCCAACATCCGGCTCGAATACCTCCATCCCGAGCGGGTGCTCGAGACGGTCGAGAACGGCGAGTGCGAC
>JBILOA010000406.1:0-2963 GCA_044374735.1 Pirellulales bacterium
CCCGGAAGCGTTGCGAGACGAGCAGATCGCGTTCATGAAGAACCTCGCCCTGATGGGGACGATGGTCTTCTTCCTGGCGAATGGCGCCGGGCCGTGGAGCATCGACGCCGCCCGCAACGCGGTACGGGCCGACGGAGACGAGCCGGGCGACGAGGATGCCTGACGGTCGGACGGGCGGCTACCGCACGCCGCCCAGGCCCCGCTCCTCGGCGATGCGCTCGACGGCGATCCGGGCCTCGGCCTGAACCCGCTGCTTGAGTTCCTCGGCCCGCGCCTCGTTGACGGTCACGCTCGGCATGCCCCCCTTGAAGGAGACGGTGATCGCGCCGGTCGCGACCGCGATCACCGCCCCCACGATCAGGAGCATCGAACCGATCTTCGTCGAGGCGACCTTCTGCACCGGGGCGGGCAGGCCCGCCGTCGCGAGGGCAGCCATTTTCTGGACGTTGCTCTTTTTCTTCTTGCTGGCCACGGCTGGCGCTCCTGGACGGTGAAGGGTGGTCGGCGCGGCCGTCCATCGGCCGCCGCCCCGCAGGAATCGATCGTCCGGCCGAGCATCCCGGGCGGAATCCGCGGCGCCGCGGCGGGTTCCTCGACGCGACCCCCAGACCGGCCCCAGCCTGCCCAGACCCCTCAGGCCGGCCGGATGCGGGGGCGGCGGCGCAGCGACGGCCACCCGCCGCCATTGGCCGCAACCACGCCGGTTGCTACGGTTCCCGCCGCCGGCCAAGCCAAGCCCATCGGTGGCGACGGAGTTGCATCGTGGTCATTCCCTTTCCATCGCGCCGGGCCGCAAGCGTGGCGATCGCGTCATTCGTGATCGTGCTGGCCGTCTGGACCATCCCTGCCGCCGAGCAGCCCCAGCCCCAAGCCCAGCCCTGGTCCGAGCCGCAGCCCACCGGGACGATCGAGGGGCATCCCGCACTGGCCCGCTCGCCGCGGCACACGACGACCTCCCGCGGCCATCAGGGCGACGCCGTCAACGTGGCCTTCGTCGGCACCGAGGCGCAACTCCACCAGGCCCTGGCCGTGGCCGGCTGGTTCGCCGCCGATCCCGTAACGCTGAAAACCTCCCTCCGCATCGCGGCCGACGTCGTGCTGCACAAGCCCTACGCCCACGCGCCGGTCAGCGATCTCTATCTCTGGGGTCGCCGGCAGGACGCCGCCTTCGAGCAGCCCGTGGGAGGAAGTCCGAAGCAGCGTCACCACGTGCGGTTCTGGCAATCCGCGGAACGCGACCAGGCGGGCCGTCCGCTGTGGCTCGGAGCGGCCACCTTCGACGAGCGGGTCGAGATCAGCCGGACGACGGGCGGCGTGACCCACAAGATTGGCCCCGAGATCGACCGGGAGCGGAACAAGCTCGTCCAGGACGCCATCCGGGCCAACGCCCTCGACGGCTACTACTGGGTCGACCAGTTCCACCTGCAGGCGGAAGGCCGCAACGGGGGCGGCGATCCGTATCGCACCGATCGGCGGCTGGCCGTCGGCGTGATCGACCTGCAGCGTTGACCGCGCGAATTCGCGGCGGCGACGGGGGGCGAGTGCCTCGTCTAGGACTCGAACCTAGAACCCTCTGATTAAGAGTCAGATGCTCTGACCAATTGAGCTAACGAGGCTTTCCGACACGTTTTTACCCGGCGCCCGAGATCGAGACAAGGGACTGCCCGCGTTGAGGGATTTCCCGCGAGCCGCTACATTCCGCCGATTCGCGAGCAGTCCCGGCGGCGGGTGACGCCGCCGGCGGATCGCCGCGACCGTTCAGATCACGATACCCCGCGGAGGAGCGTTCTCGATGGGCAGGTTCGACGGACTCAAGGGGCTCGTGCTCGGCGTCGCCAACGACCATTCGATCGCCTGGGCGATCGCCAAGGAAGTGATGGCCGAAGGGGGCCAGATCGGCTTCTCGCACCTGCCAGACCGGCCCGACGACGAGCGGCAGCGAAACCGCCGCCGGGTCTCCCAGCTCACCGACCCCGAGCCCAACGCCAAGTTCCTGGTGCCGATGGACGTCTCCGACGACGCCCAGATCGCCGCCGTCATCGACCGGGCCAAGCAGGAGTTCGGGACGCTCGACTTCGTCGTCCACTCCATCGCCTTCGCCCCCCTCGAGGATCTCAAGGGGGAGACGACCAACTGCAGCCGCGAGGGCTTCCGCGTCGCGATGGAGACCAGCGCTTACAGCCTGCTGGCTGTGGGCCGGCTGGTGCGGGGCATTCTCTCCAAGGATGCCTCCATCCTCACGCTCACCTACTTCGGCGGTGAGAAGGTCGTTCCAGGCTACAACATCATGGGCGTCTGCAAGGCCACGCTCGACGCCTGCGTGAAATACATGGCCTACGACCTCGGCCCCGCCGGGGTGCGGGTCAACGCGGTCAGCGCCGGCCCGCTGCGCACCCTCGCCGGCCGCGGGGCCGGCGTCGACGACATGCTGGGGCTGTACCAGCACATGTCGCCAATGGGCCGCAACATCACGCACGAAGAGGTCGGCAAGGCGGGAGCCTGGCTGCTGTCCCGCGAGTCGCTGGGGATCACGGGCGAGATCCTCCACGTCGATGCCGGCTACAACATCATGGGCTCGCCGGGCCGGCTGCTCGACCTCGTCCAGAAGGCGGACTAGCGGCCCGCTCCATTCAGGGCGGATCGTGGCCTCCCGGATGCCAAGGGTGGCAGCGGCCGATGCGGGCGAGCCCCTTGAGGGTGCCCCGGACCGCGCCGTGTTTTTCGACCGCGGCGCGGAAGTAGGCACTGCAGGTCGGCGTGAACCGGCAGTGCCGGCCGAGCAGCGGGCTGAGCGTCGCCTTGTAGACGATCACGAGACCGACGAGCACGGCCGAGGCGGCCCGGTCGAAGGCCCGACACACGAGGCCCACCACACGGCTCACGCCTTTCTCCCCCGCCCTCGCCGTCGGCCATCGGCCGGCCGCAGGGCCGCCGTCGCGTAGCCGGGCCGCCCGGTGACGCGG
>JBILOA010000408.1:0-2956 GCA_044374735.1 Pirellulales bacterium
AAGGTCGCGGCCCCATCCCGGCCCTTTCGTGGCGGGCAGGCCGCAAGTTCATGCCGCCCGCTCCCGGCACGGCCGTCCGCCTCGGGGTGGGCCTGCGCCGCTCGTAACGAAAAGTGCCGGCGTGCGGGCTCTGCCTGCCATGCCGGCCACGCGGCGGCGGCTCCGCCGTGCTCGCCCGCCCCTGCCGGCCTGCCGATACCTGACGGAGTGCGGAATCACGACGCCTTGGCCGGCCGTCGTCCCGCCGGGAGCAGCTGATTTCATGGCAAAGAACACCTGGCGGCTCGTGAGCCGCGGTCCCGACGGCGAGCTGGTCATCCACGATTTCGACTCCCCCGAGGCCCTCCGGGCCTGCCACCTCCAGATCGGCATCGACGACTGCTCGACCGATCTCGACCTCCGCGGGGCTCCGGTCTTCCGCGAACTCATCGGCCCGATGCCCGAGGGTCGCACGATCGTCCGCTACGAGACCCCCGACGTGTTCGAGGTCCTGACCCGCGAGTGGGCGATGCCCAAGCCCCCCCGCCGTCGCCGCCGCGCGACCGACTCGGCCACCGAGGCGACTCCCCAGGATGGCTGACACGATCTTCGGCCGGATCATCCGGGGCGAGGTGCCGGCCCGGATCATCCACGACGACGACCGCTGCCTGGCCTTTCACGACGTCGCCCCGCAGGCGCCGGTGCACGTGCTCGTCATCCCCAAGCGGCCGATCGCCTCGCTGGCCGAGGCGACCGAGGCCGATGCCGGCCTGCTCGGCCATCTGGTCTTCGTGGCGACGCAACTCGCCCGCTCGCTCGGCCTGGGCGACGGCTACCGGCTGGTCGTCAACTGTGGCCGTGACGGCGGTCAGTCGGTGGATCACCTGCACGTGCATCTGCTCGGCGGCCGCCCGCTCGGCTGGCCGCCTGGCTAGCCTGCCACCGCCGCGGCTGTGCTACGATCCGAAGATCCCCAGGTCTCGGACCGCCAATCGTGAGGTGACCATGCCCGTCCTGCCCACCCCGAGCCGCCGGGGCTTTCTTGCCTCGTCGCTGGCGGTCGCCGGCGGGTTGACCCTCGGCCGCGGCCAGGCCGCCGACCGCGAACCCGCGCCGGCCCAGCCAACCCTGTTCCGGATCTCGCTCGCCGAATGGTCGCTGCACAAGACGATCTTCGCCGGCAAACTCGACAACCTCGACTTCCCCCGCGCGGCCCGCGAGGAGTTCGGCATCGAGGCCGTCGAATACGTCAATCAGTTCTTCAAGGACAAGGCGAAGGACGCCGACTATCTGGCCGACCTGGCCGCGCGGGCGGCCGACGAGGGGGTCACGAGCCTGCTCATCATGTGCGACGGCCTGGGCAACCTCGGCGATCCCGACGACAAGGCACGCACCAAGGCGATCGAGAACCACCACCCCTGGGTCGAGGCGGCGAAGCGGCTCGGCTGCCACTCGATCAGGGTCAACGCGGCGAGCAAGGGAACCTTCGAGGAGCAGCAGAAGCTCGCGGCCGATGGCCTCGCGCGGCTGGCGGAGTTCGCGGCCCAGATGGATCTGAACGTGATCGTGGAAAACCACGGCGGCCTGTCGAGCAACGGCAGGTGGCTCGCCGGCGTGATCGAGCAGGTGGGCCGGCCCAACTGCGGCACGCTCCCCGACTTCGGCAACTTCGGCGACTACGACCGCTACCAGGGCGTCACGGAACTCATGCCCTTCGCCAAGGGTGTGAGCGCCAAGAGCAACAGGTTCGACGCCGACGGCAACGAGGTGCGCACCGACTACCGGCGGATGCTGAAGATCGTCACCGCGGCCGGCTATCGCGGCTGGGTGGGCGTGGAATACGAGGGCGGCGAGCTCCCCGAAGCCGAAGGCATCAAGGCCACCAAGCGGCTGCTCGAGACCGTGCGGACGGAGCTGGCCGGCTGACGCGCCGCGACCGGGAACCGCCGCATGAACGACAGGCCAGCCCCGCCCGCCGGGCTTCTGATCGTGACGGTCGACCGGCTGCCGGCCTGGATCCTGCCCGCTTTCGGCTGCACCTGGGCGTCGACGCCCAACCTCGACGGGCTCGCCGGACGAGGGCTGGTCTTGGATCGTGTGATCGCCGGTGGCGATGACCCGCATGACACGCTCGCCGCGATCGCCGGCCGCGGCCCGGGGGATCACGCTGCCTGGCCGCTGCTCGAGGCGGCCGCCGCGCGGGGCTGGTCGCCGGCGGTCGTCACCGACGACGAGTCGTTCGCCGCCCGGCTCCCGACCGGCGTCGCCACGCGGAGCGTGCCGGCGGCGGCCGTGCCGCAGATCGCCGCCAGCGCCGACGAGACAAACCTCGGCCGACTGGCCGCAGCGGCCGCCGCGATTGCCGCAGGGGGCGTGCACCGCCTGATCTGGCTGCACGCCGCGAGCCTCGGCAGCGCCTGGGACGCGCCGGAGGAGTTCCGCTCGACGTATCTCGACCCCGACGATCCGCCGCCACCACCGGGAGCGGCCGTGCCCCAGGTTCGCGTCACGGCCACAACCGACCCTGACCTGGTCGCCGTGCTGCGGCAGGTGTTCGCGGGCCAGGTGACGCTGCTCGATCACTGCCTCGGACGCCTGGTGGACGCCGTGCGCGCCGATCGGCCGGACGCAGCGTGGACGATGCTCGTGGCCGGTGTCCGGGGCATGCCCCTCGGGCTCCATGGCGTGATCGGACCGCTGCCGCTCGCCCCCTTCGGCGAACTCGTCCAGATGCCGGCCGTGTTCGTCGATCACCACGAGCGGATGGCGGCCCAGCGCTACGGCGGGCTGGTGACGCCAGCCGACCTGGGAACGACCCTCGTCGAACTCGTCGGCGGCACCCGGACCGGAGGAGACGATCCCCGCCACGGTCGCAGCCTCGTGCCGCTGCTCGACGAGTGGCGGCTCTCACCCCGTGACCGTGCACTGGCGGTGACGAACCACGGCGTCGCGCTGGCCACCGCGGCCTGGCATCTCG
>JBILOA010000410.1:0-2955 GCA_044374735.1 Pirellulales bacterium
CGTAGGCGGCGCAGCGGCCGCCGCCGATCTTCGGCAGCAGCGTCTGCGAGACCACGCCGAGGATGGCCGTCGAGAGCTGGGTGCGGATCTGCTCCTGCTGGTTCGTGGGGAAGGCGTCGATGATCCGGTTGACCGTGCCCTGGGCGCCGGTGGTGTGGAGTGTGCCGAACACGACGTGGCCGGTTTCGGCCGCGGAGATCGCCGCCTCGATCGTCTCCAGGTCGCGGAGCTCGCCGACGAGGATCACGTCGGGGTCCTGACGCAGCGCCCGTCGCAGGGCCTCCGAGAAGGAGGGCACGTCCGTGCCGATCTCCCGCTGGTTGACCGTGCTCTTCTGCGAGTAGTGATAGAACTCGATCGGATCCTCGACCGTGATGATGTGATGGTCGTAGTTCTTATTGATGAAGTCGATCAGGGCGGCCAGTGTGGTGCTCTTGCCCGAGCCGGTCGGGCCGGTCACGAGAAACAGGCCACGCGGCCGCGTGACGAGCTTCTTACAGACCTCGGGCACCCCGAGCTGCTCCGGCGTGAGGAGCTTGTTGGGAATCTGGCGCAGCACCATCGCCACCTGGCCGCGCTGCTTGAACACGCTGACGCGGAACCGGGCCAAGTCCTTGAAGGCAAAGCCGAAGTCGGTGCCCCCCTTCTCGGCGAGTTCCGCCTGGCACCGTTCCGGCGTGATCGACTTCATCAGCGCGTTGGTGTCGTCGCCGGTGAGCACCTTGGTCTTCTGGGGCCGCATGCCGCCGTCGATGCGAAACACCGGGGGCAGCCCGGTGGTGATGTGGATGTCACTGACGCCGTTCTTGACGGCGGCCATCAGGAGTTTGTCGATCTGGATCGTGCCCTCGGCGGCCTCGGGCATCGCATAGGCGTCGGTCGCGTCAGCTGCCACGGCCGCGCCTGCGTGCTCGGGGGCGATGTCGAGTTCCAGCGGGGCGTCGCCGCCCGCTGCGTCGCTTGCGGGGGCCTGAAGCACCAGAACCTTGGTGCCCTTGATGTCGACGAGGGCGCCCGCGCACGAACCCAGGGACGATCCAAAGACAAACCGCGACGGATCGGAGCCCGGCGGAATCACCGCGGTGGCGAGGGCCGTCACCACCTCTGCCGCCAGCGGCTTCGTCCCCAGCGGCTTGAGGCTGCCGTCGATGCGAACCATCGGGGCGATGCCGGCCGAGAGCCGCAGTTCGGTGCCCCCGTTGTCGAGCATCACCTTGACGAGCTTTTCAACCTGCTGCACGTGGGAAGGGTTGCCGGCGGTGACGGACATGGTTGGCTCGCTCCAAACCTGGGACGGGCTCCGGGACGCAGCCGGGGCGGTGGCCAGGGGCAATCCCCCCGACAGCACATCATTGTGACCGGCGAAACGGGGAACGAACAGTTCCCCTGCCAGTAGCCGCACCGACGCGATGCAAAGACCAGGAGCCGCAACCATGGCGACTGTGTTCCCGGGCGGATTGGCAGACCCCTGACAGTCTCCAACCCCGCTCGCTGCATTATGCGCGGAATCGGCCCGAAAGTCTCCCCCGCCTGAGAAAAAAATCCCGAACCGCGGAATTTCGGCTATTCGGTGCGTTTCGACACGCGGAACACCTCGTCGAGCGTGGTGATCCCCCGCAGCGACTTGGCGATGCCATCGTCGAACATGATCCGCATGCCCTGGCTGACGGCCGCCCGGCGGATCTCCTGGGTGGCCGCCCCCTGGAAGGCCATCTCCCGGATCTTGTTGGTCATGATCATCAGTTCGAAGATCCCGAGCCGCCCCTTGTAGCCCGACTTCTGGCAGTGGCTGCACCCGCGGCCCTTCATGAAGGTCGCACCCTGGAGCATCTCGGGGGTGATTCCGGCGGCCTCGATCTGGGTGTCGAGCGGCTGGTAGGGCTGCTTGCACTTGGTGCAGTTGACCCGGACCAGGCGTTGGGCGAGCACGGCGATCACGCTCGAGGCCACGAGGTAGGCCGGCACGCCCATGTCGATCATCCGGGTGATCGCGCCCGGGGCGTCGTTGGTGTGGAGCGTGCTGAACACGAGATGCCCCGTGAGCGAGGCCTGGATGCCCATCTGGGCCGTCTCGGTGTCGCGCATCTCGCCCACCAGGATCACGTTCGGGGCCTGCCGCAGCATGGCGCGGATCACGCGGGCGAAGTCGAGCCCGATCGAGTGGCGGATCTCCACCTGGTTGATGCCGGCCAGGTAATACTCGACGGGATCCTCGGCGGTGATGATCTTGGTGTCGGGGCGATTGAGCTCGTTGAGCGAGGCGTAGAGCGTGGTCGTCTTTCCCGAGCCCGTCGGGCCGGTCACCAGGATGATCCCGTTGGGCCGTCGGATCAGGTTCTTGAACTGCCGGAAATCGGCCTCCGAGAGCCCCAGTTGGCGGATGCCGACCCGGATGTTGTCCTTGTCGAGGATCCGCATCACGACCGACTGGCCGTGGTTGGTCGGCAGCACGCTGACGCGGAGGTCGTAGTCCTTGCCGTCGGCCGTGAGCTTGATCCGGCCGTCCTGCGGCCGGCGCCGCTCGGCGATGTCGAGCTTGGAGAGGATCTTGATGCGGGACAGGATCGCACCCAAGAGCCGGCGGGGCGGGTTGTCACGCTCGACCAGGCGGCCGTCGATCCGGTAGCGGATTCGGACCCGGTCCTCGAAGGGCTCGATGTGGATGTCGCTGGCCCGCAGCTGCACCGCCTCGGTGATGATCAGGTTGACGAGCTTCACGACCGGCGCGTCGGACTGATCTTCCTCGTCGGCCGCGGCATCCTGCTCCAGGGCCGTCTCCGTGAAGTCGATCGCGGTGTCGGTGAACTCCTGGAGCATCGAGTCGGCGCTCTCGCCGTCGGAGAGGCCGTAGTTGCGGTTGATGGCCTCGACGATCTGCTCCCGGGGGGCGATCGCCATCTCGATCTCGCGATTGAGGATGAAGCGGAGCTTCTCCTGGGCGTCCATGTCGGTCGG
>JBILOA010000409.1:0-2955 GCA_044374735.1 Pirellulales bacterium
CATCCTCACGGTGGCCACCGGGATCGAGGAGCACAACGCCTACGCCAAGAACTTCATCGAGGCCACCCGCCGGATCAAGGAGGCGATGCCGGCGGTCAAGGTGTCGGGCGGCGTCTCCAACATCTCCTTCTCGTTTCGCGGCAACGATCCCGTCCGCGAGGCGATGCACGCCTGTTTTCTCTACCACGCGATCCGGGCCGGCATGGAGATGGGCATCGTCAACGCCGGCCAGCTGGCGGTGTACGAGGAGATCGAGCCGGAACTGAAGGGCCGGATCGAGGACGTGCTGTTCGACCGCCGGCCCGACGCCACCGAACGGCTCGTGGCCTTCGCCGAGACCTTCAAGGCCCGCGACCCGGCCGAGGTGGCGGCCGCCGACACCTGGCGGAACCGCAGCGTCGAGGAGCGGCTGGCCCACGCGCTGATCAAGGGCGTCGCCGACCACGTCGAGGTCGACGTGGAGGAGGCCCGGCAGCACTATGCCACCAGCCTCGAGATCATCGAGGGGCCGCTGATGCAGGGCATGCAGACGGTCGGCGATCTGTTCGGCGAGGGGAAGATGTTCCTGCCACAGGTCGTGAAGAGCGCCCGCGTGATGAAGCGGGCGGTCGCCTACCTGCTGCCCTTCATGGAGGCGGAGAAGGCGGCCGCCGGCACCGCCAACCAGTCGCGGGGCAAGGTGCTGATGGCCACCGTCAAGGGAGACGTGCACGACATCGGCAAGAACATCGTGGGCGTGGTGCTCGGCTGCAACGGCTACGAGGTGATCGACCTGGGCGTGATGGTGCCCTGCAACAAGATCATCGAGGAGGCGATCCGCCAGGAGGTGGACGTGGTGGGCCTGTCGGGGCTGATCACGCCGAGCCTGGAGGAGATGGTGCAGGTGGCCCAGGAGTTCGAGCACGCGAAGCTCGCGATGCCGATCCTGATCGGCGGCGCCACCACTTCCGCCCGGCACACGGCCGTCAAGATCGCTCCCAAGTATTCCCGCGACGTGGTCCACGTGACCGACGCCTCGCGGGCCGCCGGGGTCGTCGAGAAGCTCCTCAGCCCCACAGTCAGGGAGGAGTTCTCACGCGCCAACCGGGCCGCCCAGGCCCGCGACGTGGAGAACTTCAAGGCCCGGCAGACGACGAAGCTCATCCCCTACGCCCAGGCCTGCAACGCCCGCTGGACGACCGACTGGGCGGCGGCCGAGATCGCCACGCCGGAGTTCGTCGGCACGCGGGTGCTGGAGCGCGTGCCGCTCGCCGAGTTGATCCCGTTCATCGACTGGTCGCCGTTCTTCATGTCGTGGGAGCTGAAGGGCAAGTATCCCGCGATCTTCGCCGACCCGGTCGTGGGGGAGGAGGCCAGGAAGCTTCACGGTGACGCCCTGGCGATGCTCGACGAGGTGTCCCGCGAGGGCACGCTCGTGGCCAAGGGCGTGTACGGCTTCTTCGCCGCCAACTCCGAAGGCGACGACATCGTCTTGTTCACCGACGACACGCGGACGGCGGAACTCGGCCGGGTGCACACGCTCCGCCAGCAGTGGGAGCGGAAGGGGCAGGACGTGTTCCACGCCCTGGCCGACTTCGTCGCCCCGCGGTCGAGCGGCCGGGCCGACTACATCGGGGCCTTTGCCTGCACGGCCGGCCACGGCTGCGAGGCGCTCTGCCGGCGCTACGACGCCGACCACGACGACTACTCCTCGATCCTGGCCAAGGCGATCGCCGACCGGCTGGCCGAGGCCTTCGCCGAATGGCTCCATGCGAAGGTGCGGCGGGAGTGGGGCTACGGGCTGGAGGAGAGCCTCTCCACGGAAGACCTGATCGAGGAGCGGTATCGCGGGATCCGGCCCGCCCCGGGCTACCCGGCCTGTCCCGACCACACCGAGAAGCGGGCCCTGTTCGCCCTCCTGGACGCCGAACGGGCGGCGGGCATGACGCTTACGGAGAGTTGCGCGATGATGCCGGCGGCGAGCGTCAGCGGGCTCTATTTCGCCCATCCGGAAAGCCGATACTTCGCGGTGGACCGGATCACGCGGGAGCAGGTCGAGTCATACGCGGCCCGCAAGGGGATGCCGGTCGCCGAGATGGAGCGGTGGCTGGCTCCGAACCTCGGCTACGACGCGTAGCCCGTCCGTCCGATCCCATGGCCCGCACCCGCCGGATCATCCTCGACACCGGTCCCGTCGCCGTGGGGCCCGAGGCCACGAGCCTGCTCGTCGAGCGGTTCCTGTCGCACGTCCGCCATGAGCGGGGCCTGGCGGCCAACACGCAGGCCGCCTACGCCCGCGACCTGCGGGACTTCGCCGCCTGGCTCGGGGGTCGGGCTGCCGGTTCGCTCACGGTTCGCGATCTGGGCGACTATCTCGCCGCGCTCGCCAAGCGGGGCCTGGCCCGGGCCAGCATCGCCCGCCAGGGGGCCACGCTGCGGACGTTCTACGCCTTCCTCCAGCTCGAGGGGATCGTGATCGAAAGCCCCGCGGAGCTGATCGCCCCGGGCCGCCCCGACGACGCGATCCCCGGCACGCTCTCGCCCGGCCAGGTCGACCGGCTGCTGGCCGCCCCGGACCCGAAGACGGCCGCCGGTCGCCGCGACCGCGCCGTGCTCGAACTTCTCTACGCCACCGGCTGCCGCGCCTCCGAGGTGTCGGCAATGCGGCTCGACGACGTGCATCTCGCCGAGGCGTTCTGCACCTGCCATGGCAAGGGGAGCAAGGAGCGGGTCGTGCCGCTCGGCCGGCGGGCCGTGGCGGCCGTCTCCGCCTGGCTTCGCGAGACCCGCGGTCAGTTCGCGGCTCGTGCGGGCGGCCAGCCGCCATGGGTCGTGCTCTCGGCCCGCGGTAACCGGCTTTCCCGGATGCGGATCTGGGAGATCGTGCAGGAGCACGCCGCCACCGCGGGCATCCCGCCCGGCATCGGCCCCCACACGCTCCGGCACTCGTTCGCCACCCATCTCGTGGCCGGCGGC
>JBILOA010000411.1:0-2954 GCA_044374735.1 Pirellulales bacterium
CACGCGGCTCGGGATTGCCCGTGCCATCTCGCCGGACATTTGCGGGCGGTGCAGGCTCGGGGGTGCCCATGCCAGCTCGCCGGACGCTCCCTGCGGGCATCCTGCCCTTCGGTCGCTCGATGCTGGCTGCGCTTCGGCATCCTGCCTGCGCTTGCCAGCAACGCCGCTCGCTTGGCACGGGCAACCCCTCGCAATCCAACCGTGCGCTAGATGACAAGTCGATCACGGCTCGCTATTGAACGATGCGTCTGAACGTACGACGCTCTCCACAACGGGCACGAGCACGGCCGCCCGGAGGTGCGGCCGGCGGCAGCGGCCGCAGGCCGGAGTGCCGCAAAGCCCGCCGGGGGCAGGGATGCCCCGCCGGGCGTCAAATAAGCTCCGCTTGCATGGCCACGAGCCGGCGATGACGCGAGTAGGAGCGGTCGAACGTGGCGGCCGCCACGGCCCGCGGGGTGAACCGGTGGGCCGGTGTCTGGGCGTGCGCGGCGAGGAACGCTTCCCACGAGGCGGACTCACCGGCGATGCGGCGGTCGCGGTAGGCGGCCAGCAACGCGGCGCCCCAGGCACTGCCTTCGCTCGCGCCGGCGAGGATCACCACCGGCGTCTGGAAGACGTCGGCCACGAGCTGGCCGAGGGCCGGTGTCTTGACGAGGCCGCCCGAGAGCACGATCTCGCGCCGTGGATAGCCCTGGGCGTCGAGCACGTCGCTGCCCAGCTTGAGATTGAAGATCGTCGCCAGGAGCATCGCCTTGGCGGCGTTGCCGGGGGTGGCATTCGTGGCGTCGAGGCCCACGAGGCAGGCCGATCCGCCCCGGGAGACGCCGAGGCCCGGCTCGTCGTCCATGAAGGGCAGGGCGGCCAGGCCGCCGCAGTCGTCGGGGGCCGCGAGCACCAGTGGCATCAAGGCCGCGAACGGGTCGCCGCCCGCGGGCAGCAGGCCGCCGAACATGTCCACGATCGTGTTCATCGCGGTCGTGCCGTTCCGCAGCCAGACCATGTTGATGGGCTTGCCGTCAACGGCGCAGAAATGATCCACCGCCTGGTCCACGCCCTGGAAGGGCCGGTCGCCCACGGAGTTGGCCACCACGCTCGTGCCGAAGCTCATCGACACCGTGCCGGCCGCAGCCACGAGCGACCCGGCGAGGGCCGCGGGCTGATCCCCCTCGGCGGCCGCGACGGGAATGCCCTGCGGAAGGCCCAGGAGCGCGGCACCGTGGGCGTCGAGCGCGCCCGCGTCTTCGCCTGCCTTGCGCACCGCAGGCAGGAGGTCGCGAAGCGCCGGCAGCGCCAGGCCGGGCGCCGTGCGGGCCACGAGGGCGTCGAAGTCGGCGAGCCGCTCGGCGTCGTAGTCGAGCGTGGTCTGACGAATCGGAAACATCCCCGAGGCGTCGCCGATCCCGAGGTTCCAGTGGCCGGTGAGCCGGCGCGCGATCCAACCGCCGGGCGTGGTGATGTGGGCGACCTGCTTCGCCAGGTCGGGGCGGTTGCGGATCGTCCACAGCCAGCGCGAGGCGGTGAGCCGCTTGGGACACTTGACGCCGAGCAGGTCGGTGAGCTCGTGCCCCTCGGGCTCGTTGCGGCCGTCGCACCAGAGCCGCGCGGGGGCCAGCGGGTCGCCCGCGGCGTCGCAGAGCACCTCGCCATGCATCTGCCCCGAGATTCCGATCGCCCGCACCTCAGGCTCGATCCCGTGGCGGGCGAGCGTCGTGCGCAGGTCGGCCAGCGCGGCCCTGAGCGCCCGTTCCCAGTCGGCCGGCCGCTGCTCGTAGGCGCCGGCTTCGAGTCCGGCGACCATCTCGTAGGCTCCGTCACCAGCGCCGCGGATTCGGAGATCTTCGGCGACGAAGATCACCGACAGGCCTTGGGTGCCGACGTCGATGCCGAGATAGCCTTGCGTCTTCATGATGGATCCTGACCGGGGGTCGGGAAAACCAGGCATCTTCCGGGAGGGCACCGGGCCGAATCAAGGCGGTGAGCCCGGAATGCCCGCGGGCGCCAGGGCACGGGCACACCCGGGACGCCACCACGTGGTCCGGGTGGTGCCTACCAGCGGACGCTCGGAGCCGAGCCGAGCCCGCGGGTACCGCAGAACGAGACCTCGATGCCCAGCGCCCGGGCCACGGCCGCCTTGGCCAGGGCCGCGCGGTCGGCGGCGGCCGCGTCACGGGCGTAGGCCACCTGCACGTGGTTCGCCTTGTGGCGGGCCATCATCTGGTCGCGGGTCACGCCGTAGGTGACCGCGTGCATGATCGGCCACTGGGGCGTGGTCGCGTCGAGCCGCCGACGGGTCTCGGCCTCGGGGAGCGCCACGACGCCGGCCCGGCCGATGTCCATGCAGAGCTTTTCGGATGAGTCCGTCCCGCCGCGGCCGGAGGCGCGCGCGCCGTCCACCCAGATCCGGCTCCAGACGATCTCGCCCGGCTTGCTCACGCCGGCCAGCGTGCTGCCGCCGAGCCGGAAATACATCGGCGGCTGCCGGAAGCCCTCGGCCCCCTTCCAGCCCCGCGTGAAGTGGCTGGGGGGCGCGCCCCCCGAGATCTCGAACACCCAGACCCACTGGTCGGTGGTTCGCGACTGGTCCCAATCGCCCCAGCGGATGTCGTGGAGCGTGTTCTCGACCGGCTCGCCGAGGGCCTCGTGAACCCGCTGCGTGAGCAGGCCGTCGAGCCCGGCGCATTCGTCGACCTCGTTGAAGTGCACGAGCGGCCGCCCCTTCCAGAGCACGCGGGACGAGCCCTCGGCCGTGACCGGGGGCCGCTTCGAGTCGTTGAGCATTCCCTCGACGAGGTCGCTGGCCGGCAGCAGGTCCTTGAGCCCCTGCTGATACTGGATGCCCACCAGGTCGCAGCCGTAGCGGTCGGCGATCCGCAACGCGGCCACGTACATCTTGCACTGCAAGAGCACCTGCTGCCGTGTCAGGTCGGTCGCCTCGTCCCGCCCGAAGTGAAACC
>JBILOA010000412.1:0-2937 GCA_044374735.1 Pirellulales bacterium
GGGCTGCCAGCGTTTCCCGCTCGGCCGTAGGAGCCCACCGCACCGGGCCCGGACCCCGCAAGGCCGTGGCGCTCAGGCCAGGCCCGCGAGCGGGCCGTCGCCGCAGTAGTCGGGGTTGCCGAAGCTGGCGAGCGACTCGTGGCCCATCGCCCGGGCGAGCGTGACGAGCAGCCGGTTGTGGGAAACGCCGGGAAACTGCACGGCCCGGCCCGTCTTGAAGCCGAGTCCGCCGCCCACGAGCAGCCAGGGGATGTCGTCGTGGGAGTGGGAGTTGCCCTCGCCGAGCTCGTTCGTCCAGAGGATCGTGGTGTGGTCGAGCATCGACCCGTCGCCACCGGGCTCGGGCGTCGCGGCCAGCCGCTGGGCGAGATGCGCCACCTCGCCCGCGTACCAGGTGTTGATCTTCGTGAGCTTCTCCTGGGCGTCGGCGTTGGAGTTGGGCTCGTGGGAGAGGCCGTGCTGGCCCTCGTCGATGCCGAGCCACTTCATTCGCGGCTCGCCCACGGAGTTGGTGTATTGCAGCGTGGCCACCCGCGTGAAGTCGGCGGCCAGCGCCGCCACGACGAGTTCGATCTGCATCCGGCTCGCCCGCGGCATGTGGTCGTTGTCGTCGACGATGCCCTGCTCGAGTGTGGGCACGGCGTGGGCCACCTCCTGGCGGTGGGCCGCGAGCTCCTGCTCGAAGCCCCGCACGAGCGCCGCGTGCTCCTCCAGGATCCGGCGATCCTCGGCCGGCAGGGCGGCCGAGACGGCGGCGAGGTCCTGGTGGATCTCGTCGAGCACGCTCTTCAGGCTCTCGCGGTCGCGGCTCTGGCCGTAGAGCTTGTCGAACATCTGGTAGGGATCGTCGATCGGCGTCACCGGCTTGTTCGCCCCGGCGTAGACCATCCGGGTCCAGGTATCGGCCCGATTGGGCACGAGCACGCCGTACTCGAGCGAGCCGAACCGCGTGGTCGTCTCGGGCCGACTCTGGAGGAAGGTGCGGATCTCCTGGTCGATCGAGCGGCCGCTCGCCCACCCGGCCGGGGTCTCGCCGCCTCCCTGGACGTTGCCCGGGAAGAGCTCGATGCCGGTCAGCAGGCAGCCGATGCCCCGCATGTGGCCGTCGCCGTCGCCCCGGACCTTGTTGTGGACGCCCTTGAGCGTGAGCAGCCGGTCCTTGAAGGCCGCGAGCGGCTGGAGGATCCGCGGCAGCTCGCGATCAGCGAACGATCCCTCCCCCTCGGGCCAGAAGTTTTTCTTCACGGTGCCGTCGGGCGTGAACACGATCACCAGCCGTTGCTTCGGCCCGGCGGCCGCCGCGGCGAGGCTCGGCAGGTTGCCGAGGAAGGGGAGCACGGCCGAGCCGATTCCGAGCCGCTCGAGCAGCCGGCGGCGGGTGAGGCGGTGGGTACGGAGGGGGCTCATCGGGGTGTCTCCGGCGGGAAGCAGGCCACCTTCATGATATCGACCGCCAGGCGGCGGATGTCGCAGCCGGAATCCCCGAAGGATTTGGTCAGCGTGGGCAGGGTTTCCGGGCCCCAGGCCCGCACGGGCTGCCGCACGAGGGCATGAAAGAGCTGCTGGACGAAGGCCTCGCGGGCGTCGGGGCTGTCGACGAGGTAGGTGGCCAGTTCCCGGCCGCCGCGGAAGGTCGCCTCGGACCCCTCCCGGGGCTGGTAGGAGCCGGAGGCGTCGATCGGCCGGACCTTGTCGCCCTGCCGCTCCTCGGCTCGGTAGCGGCCGAGCGCGTCGAACTCCTCGAGCGCGAAGCCGAGCGGGTTGATCATCGTGTGGCAGGTCTGGCAGGCCACGGCCTCGGTCTGGAGCGTGACCCGCTCGCGGGTCGTGAGGTCGGGATGCGTGTCGGGAGCCAGCGGCGCGATCGCCTCCTGCGGCGGCTTGAGCACGTTGCCCAGCACGGTGCGGGCGAGAAACACGCCCCGGTGGATCGGCGACGACTCGTCGGCGTAGGCCAGCATGCTCATCAGATAGGGATGCGTGAGCACGCCCGCGCGGCGGCCGGCGTCGATCCGGACCGGCCGGAAGGGAGCCTCCGGCCAGAGCGTTGCGCCGTAGAGCGGGGCCACGCGGCCGCTCAGCCAGACCTCCTCGGCGGTGAGCAGCCGGCGGAAGCCGTCGCTGCGGCCGTCGAGCGCCTCGTCCACCGCCAAGAGCAGGCTCGCGCGCAGGTCGGCCACGACCTCGGGGGTGAACTCGGCGGCCAGCGATTTGTCCTTGGCGATCTCGCGCGGCTCGGCGACCCGCAGCCAGTGCAGCAGGAAGTCGCGGAGCTTGGCCTTCGTGCGGCGGTCGGCGAGCAGACGCTGGGCGTGGAAGGCCACCTCGTCGGGCCGACCGAGCTGCTTGCGGCCGGCCGCGTCCCAGAGCGCGCCATCGGGCAGCGAGTCGCACAGGCCGTAGGAGAGCCGGGCGGCCACCACGAACGGATCGCCGGCGCCGGTCGCCGGCTCGCGGAACAGGAATCGGGGCGACTGGAGCGCCAGCAGCACCGACCGCTTGACCGCCGTGTCGAGGTCGGGGGCGTCGGCGAAGGGGCGATCGACCACGAGCGCCTTGAGTTCGGGGGCGAGCGGATGGCGGAAGGCCCGCTCCGCGAACCGGCCGCAAAACTCGCGGAGCTTGGCGTCCCGGTCCGGGGCGTCGCGCTTCACGTTGGCGAGGTGCTCGAGGTGGGCCACGACGTGGTCGGCGGTCTCCTGCGCCACGGCCGTCGCCGCCGCGAACCACTCCGGCGAGACGCTCGTGCCCCGGTCGTAGCCGATGCTCCGGTCGTCGGGCGGGAAGGGCGTGGTGGGCACGAACAGCGGCTGGCCCTCCTGCGGCGAGAGGCACCGCTCGGGCACCGGTTCCAAGACGCCGTGCGGCGGCTTCCAGACGAGCGCGATCGAAGCGTGGCCGGCCGGCGGATGCTGCTGGCTGTCGACGCCCTGGTTG
>JBILOA010000413.1:0-2932 GCA_044374735.1 Pirellulales bacterium
TCCTCGGCCCGTTCGGCCCGCGCCGCCGCCGACTCCCGTCCGCCACGGGAAACTGCCGTGGGCCGGTCTGGTTTGTCCGCGGCGCCGGAGCGGGGTTTGCCCCGAGCGCCCTGCCTCGGTTTGTTCGGACTGCTACGATTCATGGTGTCTCGTTTCCCGCCGCAACTGGCCGACAAGGCCGACCGCGCGGGACGGGCAGGAGCCGCCATGACCGCCGACGCCACGCCAGCCGACTACGATCCGCTCTACCTGCAGGGCATCGTCCACTTCAACGCCTGCGACTACTACGAGAGCCACGAGGTCTGGGAGGAGTTGTGGACCGAGTATCGCGGCCCCTCCCGCAAGTTTTACCAGGGGTTGATCCAGGCGGCGGTCGCACTCTACCACTTCGGCAACGGCAACATCCGCGGGGCCCGCAAACTCCACGGCAGCGTCCACGGGTATCTCGAGCCCTACGCGCCCCGGCATCTGGGGCTCGACCTGACGGGATTCCTCCACAACTTCGATGCGTGCCTCGCCGAGGTGGCCGCGAGCACTGAGGATTATCCCGCGATCACACTCGACCCCGATCTGCTCCCGGAGATTCACCTCGACCCGCCGCCGGCGACCCCTTCCGCCTGACGGCCACCCGCTGCCTGGAGCCTCTCTTCGCATGTCCGACGAGCCGCTGGCCTTCTCCCCGGAACAGTTTTCCGGACTCGCGAGGATGTTTCCGCTCCCGAACCTCGTGATGTTTCCCCACGTCATGCAGGCCCTGCACATCTTCGAGCCGCGCTACCGCGCGATGTTCGAGGAGGCGATCGAGGACGACCGGCTGATCGCCCTCGGGTCGCTCGCCCCGGGCTGGGAGGGAGACTACGAGGGCCGTCCGCCGCTGCGTTCCACGGCCTGCCTCTGTCGCGTCGCCACCCACCAGCGGACGGAAGAGGGAACCTACAACGTGCTCGTGTTGGGCGTGCGCCGGCTGCGGCTGCTCCGCGAGCTGCCTCCCAAGAAGCTGTTTCGCGTGGTCGAGTCGGAGATCATCGAAGACGTCGAGCCGGCCGACGCCCCGCCCGGTTCGGCCGCCGCCCTCCAGCAGCGGCTCCTCACGGCCTTCAAGCAGGCCATGCCACGGATCCCCAATGCCTACGAGCAACTCGACCAATTGCTCGGCAACCAAATCACGCTCGGCATGCTGGCCGACATCGTGTCCTACACGATCGACCTCGACCTCGAGACCAAGATGAAGTTGCTGGCGGAGTGCGATGTCTTTCAGCGCACGCGCCTGCTCCTGGAGGCGATCAGCGCCCGCCCCGCCGGCGGCCGCGGCCGCCCGTTCCCGCCCGAATTCAGTGCGAACTAAATTCAAGGCTTCGCGGCCATCCATGGCCCGCGAAGCCTTGGCTCGGCGGAGGGGCAGCCGAGGTGCCCCTCGCCTCGCTGGCTGCTCGCACCTCCGGGCTCGCAGGGCCGCCGCTGAGCGGCGGCGAGCGGCCGCACCTCCGGGCGGCCGTGCTCGTGCGCGTTCAGGCGCGCGACGTTCCTGTAGACGAATCCGGGCCGGCATTGCTCCACCGCTGGAACGCGAGGGGTGGCCCATGCCGATCGAGCGGCGTAGGAAACCGAGCGAAGCCGACCAATCCGCTTCGCGGATCGGTGCCCGTTGCGCAGCGAGGTTTCCTCCGAGCGACCGGAGGGCAGGATGCCCGGAGCGAGCGTCCGGCGAGATGGCATGGGCCACCCCGAGCCGCGTCCCCATTGGGCGGCTCTCCTGCGTGCCGTTCGTCGATTACACTTGGGCGTCATGAGCGACACCTCCGACACCGCCTCCCCCACCGTCGACCAGGCCCGGATCCAGCGGGCCGTGCGCGAGATCTTGGCCGCTGTCGGCGAGGATCCCGATCGCGAGGGGCTGCTCGAGACGCCCGCCCGCGTGGCCCGGATGTATGCCGAGCTGTTCAGCGGCCTCGGTCAGGATCCGCGGGTGCACCTCCAGACGGCGTTTCAGGAGAAATACGACGAGATCGTGCTCGTCCGCGACATCGCGTTCAACAGCGTCTGCGAGCACCACCTCTTGCCGTTCATTGGCCGGGCGCACATCGGCTACCTGCCCGACGGACGGGTCCTCGGCCTGAGCAAACTGGCCCGGATCGTGGAGACCATCTCCCACCGGCCGCAGGTCCAGGAGCGGATGACCGAGCAGATCGCCACACTCCTGGAGGATGACCTCGGGGCCAAGGGCGTGGCCGTGGTCGTCGAGGCCACCCACACCTGCATGACCGTGCGCGGTGTCCGCAAGCCCGGCAGCATGTGCGTGACGTCCGCGATGAAGGGCGTGTTCCGGGCGAACGTCTCGAGCAGGGCCGAGGTGATGTCGCTCATCTACGGTCACCGTTCCGCCCCCTGATCGCACCGCATGAAGCTGCTGCTCGACTTTCTCTGCCGCTTCGGCTGGGGCATGGCGGTCGGGCTCGTGCTCACGCCGGCGGCCATCGTGCCGGCGGGCTTTTTCCGGGTAAATCTGCTCGTGGTGCTCGGGCTGGCCACGGCGGCCAGCCTTGTCGCCCGAGGAGTCGCCGGGACGAGCCTCGTCTGGATGCTGGCGGCCGCCGCGGCCGTGGTCGCCTGGCTCGGGAGCGTCGCCTGGCTCGGCGAGCGGCGGCAGGGGGGGCTGTGGTTCTGCGGGGCGACGGCCCTGCTGCTCGCGGCCGCCACGGCCCTCGTCGCCACGACGCCCGGCGGCGAGTTGGGGGCCGGGGCGGCCGCGCCGGCGTCGGCAACTGCCAGCGGCACCGCAGTCGGCTTCACGGGCGCGACGGCGGCCGGGGCCGCACTCCTCTCCGGGCTCGTCAGCGGCCTGGCGGTGCACGCGATGCTGCTGGGCCACTGGTACTTGAACGCGCCGGGTATGCGGGTCGACGCGCTGCGGCGCGTGATCGACTTCGCGCTG
>JBILOA010000415.1:0-2929 GCA_044374735.1 Pirellulales bacterium
AGGGGCAACCCCGAGCACATTGGACGCTGCCTGATTGCTGCTGGACTCGCCCTCTGGTTCGCCCTGCCTGCCGCCGCCGCCGAGCCGGCGACGCCGCGGGCTGCCGTCGAGGGGGCCCAACGGGTGCTCGTGCTCGGCGACTCGATCACCCACGCCGGCGGCTGGGTCGCCGACCTCGCGGCCTGGATGGAATACCAGGGGCTCGACGCGGAGGTGATCAACTGTGGCCTCCCGAGCGAGACGGTCTCGGGGCTCTCCGAGGATGGTCACGCCGGCGGGAAGTTTCCCCGGCCCGATCTCCATGAACGGCTCGACCGGGTGCTCCGGCTCGTGCGGCCAAACGTCGTCTTGGCCTGCTACGGCATGAACTGCGGCATCTATCTGCCGCTCGACGAGGGGCGGTTTGCGAAGTTCAAGGATGGCATGGAGCGGCTGCACGCGGCGGCCGAAAAGGCCGGGGCCACGATCATCCACCTCACGCCGCCACTCTATGGTGGCCCGCCGGGCAAGCCGGGGCCGGCCGGCCCGGTCGACTACGACGCCGTGCTCACGGCCTACTCGGAGTGGCTCGTCTCCAAGCGGGCTGACGGCTGGCTCGTGATCGACGTGCACGGGCCGATGAAACGGGCGCTCGAGGAGCGGCGGAAAAAGGATCCCACCTTCAGCTTCGCCGGCGACGCCGTGCATCCCGGCGACGAGGGCCACTGGGAGATCGCCCGGGCCGCGATCGCCGGCCTGGGAGACGAGGCGGCCGCCGCGAACCCCGACCTGCCCGAGGTGCTCGGCGCGTTCCTGCCGGACGTGACCAGGCGGATGCACCTGCTCCGCGATGCGTATCTGGCGGCGGCCGGCCACCTGCGACCCGGCATGAAGCAGGGGCTGCCGCTGCCGGAAGCCGAGGCCCAGGCGGCCCTGATCACCGCCTCGCTCCGCGACCGTCGGCTGCAGCTTCGCGGCCGCAAGCACCAAAGCGGCGAGTGGCGGATACCGATCGAGTGGCCGCGACCCAAGGTCGTCGTGCCAGGCCCGGCGCCCGCCGGCCCCGCCCCCGTGCCGGCCGACGCGATCGTGCTGTTCGACGGCTCGACCATGGATGCCTGGAAGAACGCGGGGAGCTGGAAAGTCGCCGACGGTGTCGTGACGGTCGGCCAAGGCATGATCGAGTCGAAGCAGGGCTTCGGCGACTGCCAGTTGCACCTCGAGTTCCGGATGCCGGCCCCCGCCACGGGCAAGGGCCAGGGCCGGGGCAACTCGGGCGTCTTCCTGATGGGGCAGTACGAAATCCAGGTGCTCGACTCGTTCGAGGACGGCACCGACGGCCCGCTCACCTATCCAGACGGCCAGTGCGGCGCCCTCTACAAGCAGCAGCCGCCGGCCGTGAACGCCTGCCGCGCTCCGGGCGAGTGGCAAACCTTCGACATCCTGTTCACCCGGCCGCGGTTCACCGCCGCGGGGCTCGTCGCCAAGCCGGGCCGCGTGAGCGTGGTCCACAACGGCGTCGCGATCCACGCCGACACCGTGATCAAGGGCCCCACCGCGTGGCACGAGCCCCCGGCCTACAAGCCGCACCCCGACGCCCTGCCGATCCGGATCCAGGACCACGGCAACCCGGTGCAGTTCCGCAACATCTGGGTGCGGCCCATCGAGCCGGTGGTGCCGGTGGCGACGACACCGTGAGTGACGAGTGGTCCGCGAAGGGTGGCCCCGAGCCTGCTGGCTTTACGGCGGCAATGCCATCCCTGGCCATTGCCGCCTTACCGGGCCTCCGCCCGGCGGCCGCACCTCCGGGCGGCCGTGTTCGTGCGGAACGTGGCGATCGACGTTCCACTCGACGCATCAATGGGCTGCGAGGGGTGGCCCGTGCCAATAGAGCGGCGTAGGAAACCGAGCGCAGCAAGGATTGCGGAGCGAGGTTTCCTCCGAGCGACCGGAAGGCAGGATGCCTGGAGGGAGCGTCCGGCGAGATGGCACGGGCAACCCCGAGCCACGCAGGACGTCACCGCAGCGAGTCGCGGATCGCGGTGAGTTCCTCGACCGCGTCGCGGTCAACCGCGTCGAGTCGGCCGGCACGGGCGTACCAGTAGCGGGCGTTGCCCGCGTCGCCCTCGATCTTGTGAAGCACCGCATGGATCCAGCAGGCCGTGGGATCGGCCTCGTCGGCCTGAACGATCCCGTGGGCCTCGTCCCATTCCCCGGCGAGCGCCATGTCGACGGCGGAGCGGAGTTCGGCGGGCGTCATGGCTGCGAGAGGACGAGCGACCCCGGGTTGGTTCCACCCTCGGCCGCCGACTCGAAAGTCACGCCGCCGTGCACGACCGGCTCGGTGGAGAGGATCCGCTCTTCGATGATCACCTCGCCGGGAACCATCTCACCCTGAATCACCCGCTCGTGGACGACGCTGCCGTCGACGACCGACTCGTACACGACCGGATCGGCCTTCCGCCAGCCGGCGGCCAGCCAGCCGTCCTTGCGCGCCTCGAACTGCTCCATCGGCAGCGGGCCGGCCGCAGCCAGTTCGCCGGGCAAATCGAGCGGCTTGATCTCGATCACCTCGTCGAACACCTTGTTGAATCGCTTCTGGAGAATGCCGCGCAGCGAGGTCTGCTGGATGGAGAGCTTCTTGCCGCCCCCGGGCACGAAGTCGGGCGGGTAGATCTGCACGTCGCCGTCACGAACGAGCCGGTGCCGACCCGCTTCGGACTCGATCCGGTAGGTCGCCCAGACGTCCATCGCGTCGAACTCGCGGTCGCCGGAGGTGTAGCCGCTGCCCCGCACGGTCAGCCGGACCGTCCCGTCGCCGACCGTCAACTCCACGGGCTTGCGCTTGGCGAAGGTGATTGACCACGGCGGCTGATCCTGCTCGTTCTCGAGCGCCTCGGGAACCGCGCGGCCGGCCTTCTTCAGCTCCTCCTCGAGCCGCTCCTTGGTG
>JBILOA010000414.1:0-2929 GCA_044374735.1 Pirellulales bacterium
CCGCCTGGGCCGCCTGCTTGAGCAGCCAGTCCCACGACTCGGGGGCGAACCCCACGCCAAACCGCTCCAGCGACTCGGCCGCGAGCCCGCGACCGGCCAGATACTCGCGGGCCACGGCCGCTTCGGGCGCGGTCTTCAGGCAATCGCGAAACCGCGCCGCCGCCCAGTCGAGCGTGCGCCACAGGGCGGCGCGGTCATCGGCCGGCAGCCCGCCCTTGCCGCGGGGCAACTGGATGCCGGCCCGGTCGGCGAGTTGCTCGAGTGCCTCGCGAAACTCGAGCCGCTCCATCCGCATCACGAAGTTGAACACGTCGCCGCCGACGTCGCAGACCCAGCAGCGGTAGGTCTGCCGCTCGGGGTTGACCTGCAGGCTCGGTCGCGAGTCGTCGTGCCAGGGGCAAAGGCCCACGAAGCCCTTGCCGGCACGCCGCAGTGCCATGTATGACCCGACCAAATCGACGATGTCGACCGCCTCGCGAATCCGCTCCTTGAGGTCGTCGCGACCACTCGGTGGAGAAGACGGAGCGGACACGGGCGATTCCCGGGGGAGTGGGTGGCGAAGGGCCGCCGAACGGACACCGGCGAAATCTATGAGGGGGTCCAAAACGGGTCAACGCCAACGGCCGACACCGCAACTCGCCCATCTTGCCAACCCCGCCTGGCCGGCTGATGCAGCAGGCACACCGGCTGGTTTTTGGCCTACTTGCGGAACCTTGCATCCCGAGGCTGCCCGCGCGACAGGGCGTAGGCGATCAGGTCGAGCACCTCCTCCTCGTTGAGTTGGTCGAGGAGACCCGCCGGCATCAGCGACGCCGAGGAGGCGGTGATCTCCTCGATGTCCGACCGCCGCACCTCGACGAACTTGGTGGCGTCTTCCGGATCGGTGACGACCGTGATGGCGTCGGGCGTCTCCGCCACGACCCGCCCCGTGATCACCTTGCCGTCGGTCGTCTGCACCACGCTCGCCCTGTATTGGTCGGACACCACGCGACTCGGCTCGACGATCGCCTCGACGAGATCCTTGAGCTGGAAGCGGCCGCCGGCCTGGGTCATGTCGGGCCCGGTCGCGCCGCCGTCGCCGCCGAACCGGTGGCAGACGATGCAGCGGGCCGCGGCGAAGGTCCTCCGGCCCTGCTCGAAGTTACGGCTCCCCGGGCCCATGCCCTTCTCCGCGGCGGCGAGCACCTCCGCCACCGACCACGTGCGGCCCGGCCCGATCGGCTTGGGCAGCGGCGGCGGCACGTAGGGCTTGCGGATGCCGAGCGTCTCGAGGGCGAGCTTCTCGTTCTCGCTCAGGGACGCGAGGCTCTCCGACTCGATGTTGGCCAGGAACTTGCGGAAACTGTTGCCGCCAGCCCATTGGTTCGCGCCGGCGAACCACGTGTAGTAGGCCTTGCGATCGGCAGCCGTCCACATCGGGGAGCCGGGCAGGTCACGGAGCGTTCGCAACGCATAGGCGTAGTGGATCTGGAGGAGGTCGCTCCGCTTCTCGAGCGACGCCCGTACCGCCGAGCCGTATCCGGCGTTCCGCTCGATCAACCGCCGCAGGTCGTCTTCGCTCGGGGCGATGTTCGTCCCCCCGGCAGAGTCCGTGGGCTTCGTCAGTTGCGCGGTCAGTTTTCCGGCGATGCCGGGCGCCCGCACGGCCACGAGCAAGCTGCTCAGTTCCCGGTCGAGATCGAACGCCCCGGACGGAAACATCGGCATGAACCGGGCGGCGATCGCCCGGGCCGCCTCGGGGTTCGGCGCGCCGAGCCGAATCAGCGCGAGCTGGTAGGCCCGCACCAGCGCCAGCAGGTCGGCGGGCGGGAGGCTCCGGGGATCAATGGAATCGAGCGCCGCGAGCACCGCGGGCTGGGCGGCCGGCTCGGCCTGGTGGGCCACGGCGATCGCGGCCTCGATCTTGGCCAGCGGCTGCGGTCCGGCGAGCGCCCGCGTCTGCCAGAGGTCGACGGGCTGGTGCTCGAGCGCCACCCGCGCGGCGTAGCGGATGAACCGATCGGGGTTCGCCAACGCCGGCAGCGCCTTGGCCACGGCAGCGGCCGGATCGTCGGCCCGGCGATGGAAGGCCTCGAGTTCGCGGCGCAGGCCCCGCTCGGCGGCCCCCTTCGAGTCACGAGCATCCACGGCGGCCGTCGGTTCGGCGCCCTGGTAGGTCACCCGATAGAGCTCGCTCTGTCCGCCACGGCCACCCACCGTGAAATACATCGCCCCGTCGCGGCCGATGGTCACGTCGGTCAGCGGCAGCGGGGTTCGCGCGACGAATTCCTCCTTCGTGCCCGCGTAGGTCGAGCCGGAGGGTTCCAGGTGAATCGCATACATCGTGCCGAAGGTCCAGTCGCAGACGTACAGGGCCCGCTGATACTTCCCGGGAAACCGCGTGCCGTAGCCGAAGCTCGCGCCCACGGGCGACCCGGGGCCGATGTCGACGAGGGCCGGCAGGCTGTCGGCGTAGACCGGAGGCCACTTCGCGGTTCCACTCCGCCAGCCGAGTTCGCTGCCGCTGGTCGCATGGTTGACGCGGGTGGGCCGGTACCACGGCGTGCCGAAGTCCCACTCCATGTCGGCGTCGTAGGCGAACAGTTCGCCGTCGGCGTTGAAGGCGAAGTCGTAGGGATTGCGGTAGCCGCCGCTCCACAGCTCCCAGGTCTTGCCCGCCGGGTCGGTGCTCGCGATATAGCCGCCGGGAGCGAGGATGCCCGCCGCATGGCCGTTGGCGTCCCACATCCGCGGAATGATCACGTCCTCGTCCCAGTTGGCGGGCAGGCGACTCGTGCCATCGGCTGCCAGTTCCACCCGCCGTTGCGTCGTCCGCATGCCGCCCATCGTCTGCGGCTCGGTGAGATTCTTGACCTCGAAGGGCACCCTGGTGTGGTTGCCACAGATCACGACCAGCCGCTGGCCGTCGGGCGAGAGCAGGATGTTGTGC
>JBILOA010000416.1:0-2920 GCA_044374735.1 Pirellulales bacterium
GGCCTCGGCGGGCGCGACGCCCGCGGCCTCCTGGAGCCGCACGGCCCGCTCCCACGCGGCGACGGCCAGGCGCCGGGCCGTGCGGGGCGAACAGTACGACTCCTGGGCACCGCCGAGCAGGCTGTCGACGGCCGCACGGGCGTAGGGCACCACGCCCTCGAGCACCACCTGGCTCGCGCCAGGCGTGGCGACGAGCCGGCTGATCGCCTCGGCCCCGCCGCCGCTCGACACCATCGCGAGCCCGGCCTGGGCGTCGGTGAGGGCCGCGATGAGCCGCTCGGTTTCGGGGGCTGGCGAATGGCTCATGCGTCTCACTGGAAACGCGGCCGACCGCGTGCGGGGGCCGCGGCATGGAGTATAGCCCGCGCGGCTTGCCGACCACCTGACGCGGCGTCACACTGGTCGCCGCCGGGAGAGGCCATTCGAGGCCCTGCGGCGGCCGGCGGGTGACCCCGAGGAGCGAGCAACCGATGCGGGCGGCCATCATCGGGATCGGCGCGATCGCCCGGCTCCACGCCAAGGCGCTGGCCGACATTCCGGGCGTCACGCTCGTGGCGGCCACGTGTCGCACGGAAGAGAAGGGCCGGGCCTTCGCCGGCGAGTTCGGCTGCGCCTGGCACGCCGACACCGCGACGATGCTCCGCCGCGAGAAGCCCGACTTCGTCACCGTCGCCACGCCCTCGGGGGCCCATCTCGACGCGGCCCTGGCCGCGATCCGCCGAGGCGTGCCCGTGATCTGCGAGAAGCCGCTCGAGATCAGCCTCAAGCGGATCGACCGGATGATCGCCGCGGCCGACCGCCGGGGCGTGCCGCTGGGGGCGATCTTTCCGCAGCGATTCAACCCCGTGGTCGCCACGGTGCAGGCGGCGGCCGCGGCCGGCCGCTTCGGCCAGTTGGCGATCGCCGCGAGCTATGTCCCGTGGTGGCGGGACGACGCCTACTACGGCCCCGGCCGCTGGCAGGGCACCAAGGCCCTCGACGGCGGCGGGTCGCTGATGAACCAGTCGATCCACGGCGTCGATGCGCTGCAGTGGATCGCCGGCGCGACCATGCCCGGCCTCGCGCCGGGCGAGAACCCGGTCGAGAGCGTCGTCGCCCTCACGGCCGTGCGGGCCCACGACCCCGAGCGGCTCGAGGTCGAAGACACCTGCGTGGCGATCCTGCGGCTCAAGAATGGCGCTCTCGGCCAGTTGCTGGCCGCCACGAGCCTGTTTCCGGGCAGCCTGCGCCGGCTGCTGATCGGTGGCCGCGACGGCACGGCCGAGATCCTCGAGGAGCAACTCGTCAGCTGGCGATTTCGGACCGAGGCTGCCGACGACGCGGCCACCCGCGAGCGGCTCGGCGGCGCGAGCCATACCTCGGGCGGCGCCGCCGATCCGATGGCGATCAACTATGCCTGCCACACCCGCAACTTCGAGCAGTTCCTCGCGGCCGTGCGGGAGGGCCGGCGACCGCCCCTCGACGGCCTCGAGGGCCGCAAGGCGGTGGCGATCGTGGAGGCCTGCTACAAGAGCGGCCGCACCGGCCGGCCCGCGCGGGTCGCGGATTCCCCTGGGCCGCCGAAGCGTTGAGATGAACTCCCCCTTCCGCTACGCGATCTGCAACGAAACCTTCCTCGACTGGCCGTTGGCCAAGGCCTGCGACGCGGCCGCCGCGTGCGGCTATGGCGGGATCGAACTCGCCCCGTTCACGCTCGCCCCGCTCGCGACCGACCTCTCCTCGGCCCAGCGGGGCGAGATTCGCCGCACGATCGCCCGGGCCGGGCTCGACTGCGTGGGGCTCCACTGGCTCCTGGCCAAGACCGAGGGCTTGCACGTGGCCCATCCGGAAGCCGCCGTCCGCGACCGCACGGTCGATTACCTCGTCGAACTCGTGCGGCTCTGCCACGACCTCGGCGGCCGGATCCTGGTCTTCGGCTCGCCCAAGCAGCGGAGCCTGCTGCCGGGCGTGTCGCCCGACGAGGCGCTCGGCCACATCCGCGAGGTGTTCACGCGGCTCGTGCCGGTGCTGGAGACGACCGACACGGTCGTGGCCCTCGAACCGCTGGCGCCGGCCGAGACCGACGTGCTCACCACGGCGGCCGACACCTGCAAGCTCATCCAGGCGATCGGCTCGCCGCACGTCCGGCTGCACCTCGACGTCAAGGCGATGGCCTCCGAGCCGACGCCGATCCCGGACATCATCCGGGCGAGCGCCCCGTGGCTCGAACATTTCCACGCCAACGACGAGAACCTCCAGGGGCCGGGCTTCGGCCTCGTCGACTTTCTGCCGATCTTCCGGGCGCTCGAGGAGATCAGCTACTCCGGTTGGGTGAGCGTGGAAGTCTTCGACTACACTCCCGGCCCGGAGCGGCTCGCCCACGAGAGCATCGCCTTCATGCGCCGGGTCGAAGCGGAACTCGTCTGACTCCCTCGTCCGACCGCAGCGTTCGCGACTCCCCGCGACCGACCACCAGAGACCGTCACCCCGAGGCTCATCCGTCATGGCCGACCTGCCCCACTTCACGTCGTCCGCCCCCGTCGGCTCGCCCGGTGACGGCCCGTGGTACCGCGGCCTGACCCGCTACCACTGGTTCGTGCTGATCGTCGCCGCCCTCGGCTGGCTGTTCGACTGCCTCGATCAGCAGCTCTTCAACCTGGCCCGCAAGCCGGCCATGGAGACGCTGCTAGCCACGGCCGACGCCGCCGCCGACCCCAAGGCGGTGGACTTCTTCGGCGGCCTCTCGACCTGCATCTTCCTGGCGGGCTGGGCCACGGGCGGCCTGATCTTCGGGGTCGTGGGCGACCGGATCGGTCGCGCCAAGACGATGATGATCACGATCCTGATCTATTCGCTCTGCACCGGCCTGTCGGCGCTGTCGCAGGGCTTCTGGGACTTCGCCTTCTACCGGTTCATCACGGGCCTGGGCGTGGGTGGGGAG
>JBILOA010000417.1:0-2917 GCA_044374735.1 Pirellulales bacterium
CGAGTGCCACCGGGCCATCGCGACCCTGGCGCCCGTCACCACAGACCACTCGTTCAAGGATTTCTTCGAGCTGCATCGGATTCGCCTCCACACGATCGGTGACCTGCTCGCCCCGCATGGCATCCAACTGGGGCTCGCGATCCGGCCCGTGCGGGACGCCGGCGACGCGGACGCCTCGCCCTTCATCGCCACGTTCGAGGCGCTCCTGGGGCTCGTGACCGTGGCCCACGAGCGGATCGGCGCCGTGGTCGACGCCTGGGCGATGCATGTCACCGGCGAGCCGGTCGAGATGGTGGCGAAGGTGCCGAAGGGGCGGCTCGTGGAGGTGCGGCTGTCCGACGCGCCCCGCGGCACCAGCGGTTCGGAGCTCACCGAGGCCGACCGGCTGATGCCCGGCGAAAGCGGCACGATCGCGGTGGCGGAGGTGCTCAAGGCAGCGGAGGCGGCCGGGTTCGACGGACCTGTCACCCCGTGGGCCCATCGCTCGACGCTGGCGGGTCGCGGCCGTGAGAAGATCGTGCGGCTGGCCGGCGAGCGGATGGAGCAGGCTTGGAAAGACGCGGGCCTGGAGATTCTGCCGCGCTGGTTCGCCCCGGTGGCCCGCGACCAGTTTGGCCGGCCCATCGAGGAGCTCGCCGAGATCGTGGCGGTGGCCGAGCAGGTCGTGGCCGAGCGCGGGGCCGGCTGAGCCGGCCGTGGCCCGACCCGGGCTTCAGGCCCCTTCGCGGATCCACGTCACCCGCGGCTTGCCGCCGCCATCGGTCGCCGCGCCCTTGAGAAACTCGGCGACGTAGCGGAGCTGCTTGCCGGGGCGGTCGGGGTCGCGGAACGCGTCGCCCTTCTGCAGGATCGGCAGCTGGTCGGGCATCTCCCCGAAGGCCCGGGTGCCCGCCGCCTGGCAGGGATGCCAGCAGCCGCGGCCGTCGGCATCCTCGAGGTAGAACTCGGGGTAGCAGTGCCCCTCCACCCAGACGGTGCGGGCGGGGATGTCCTGCGAGCGCGCCGCGGCGATGAACAGGCAGGTGAGCTCCTCGCAGTCGCCCCAGCCGTCGGCCAAGGCCCGCCGGGCCCCTTTCAAGTCGCCGTTGCGATATTCCACCTTCTCGCGGACCGCGTCGTAGATCGCCTCGACCCGCTTCCAGCCCTCATGGTCACCGGCGGCCTGCTTGGCGAACTTCACGATCTTGGGATCGCGGGTCTCGACGTAGGGGCTCGCCCCGAGGTGGAGGCGGATGTCGCGGTCGGGCTTGGCCGGAATCCGCCAGCCGGCGGTGTCATCGGGGGCGACGATCGCGAGCCGCTCGAGCTCGAAGGTGACGATCGCCTGCTCCTTGCCGCCGGCGGGAATCGACGGGATCGTGACCACCATCTGCTCGACGCCCTCGGCGAGCGTGCGGTAGACAGGCCCCTTCACACCCCGCGAGATGTCTTCCTCGACGATCCGCACCTTCTGCTCGGGCCAGTTGGTGGGCACCGGCAGTGTGGCGTAGATGCCGCGACACGGCCCCCCTTCGGCCGTCACGATCACCCCGACGCGATACCGCTGCAGCCGCAGGTCGCCGAGCTTGGGGGCGACGGTGCCCTCGGCCTGCTCGGCCAACTGGGCCCGGGCAAGGGCGGGCAGGGCGAGGGCCGCCGCCGAAGCGGCGAGCAGACGGCGGCGGGGCAGCATGGGGTCACAGACTCCGGCGGCGACAGACTCCATTTTGGCATCGGCTCGGGCCGGGCACCGGGACGAGCGGCCCGGCCCCGGGACGGATCGGGGAAAATGGGCCGTTCGCGGCCATGGGTCGATTGTTCCGGCCTCCACGGGCTGCTACACTGCGAGGCTCGATCCGTGGCCCGCCCCATCCTCCTTACCCTCCTTCACGGTCTTTCCCGAAACCCCCACGCATGGTCAACCGCAACCTCATTCGCGAACTGGAAACCGGCGACGATCTCGAAAAAGAACTCGAACTGGCGTTGGCCGGGGCCGGTGATGGCGAATACGGAGCGGGCACCGCCACCCTGGCGGTCAACGCGGTGCTGGAGGGGAAGATCCTGCGGGTCGACGACGAGTTCGTGCTCGTCGACGTGGGCTACAAGAGCGAAGGCCACATCCCGCGCAATGAGTGGGACGAGTCGGAGCCCCCGCCGCAGATCGGCGACGTGGTCAAGGTGCTCCTCGAGGAGTTCGAGGAAGGCCAGGAGGAACAGCGCGGCCTGATCACCCTCTCCAAGCGCAAGGCGCGGCGGATCGAGGACTGGATCCGCGTGATGGAGAGCGTCAAGGAAAACGACGTCGTCACCGGCTTCGTCACCCGCAAGATCAAGGGCGGCCTGCTCGTCGACATCTCCGGCGTCAACGTCTTCCTGCCGGCCAGCCAGGTCGACATCCGCCGTCCCGCCGACATCGGCGACTACTGCGGCCGCGCGATCCAGTGCTTGGTGCTGAAGATCGACGAAGCCCGCCGCAACATCGTGGTCTCCCGCCGGGCGCTGATCGAGCAGGAGCGGGCCGAGCGGAAGAAGCAGCTGATGGAGACGCTCGAGGTGGGCCAGGTCCGCCGCGGCGTGGTCAAGAACATCGCCGACTTCGGCGCGTTCGTGGATCTCGGCGGCATCGACGGCCTGCTCCACATCACCGACATGTCGTGGGCCCGGATCGGCCATCCCAGCGAGATGGTGCAGATCGACCAGGAGGTCGAGGTGCAGGTGCTGCACATCGACCGCGACCGCGAGAAGATCGCCCTGGGCATGAAGCAGCGGACGGCCAGCCCCTGGATCAAGGTCGCCGAGAAGTATCCGGTGGGCACGGTCTGCAAGGGCACGGTCGTCAACGTGATGAGCTACGGCGCGTTCGTGAAGCTCGAGGACGGCGTCGAGGGGCTCGTGCACATCTCCGAAATGAGCTGGACCAAGCGGGTGAGCCACCCGT
>JBILOA010000418.1:0-2913 GCA_044374735.1 Pirellulales bacterium
AACCTTCGCCAACAATCGCGACTTTCACGAGCATCTGGAGCGGCTCGGCATTCCCCACGCCTGGACCGTGCTGCCCGGAGTGGGCCACGATCCCCTCCAGACGCTCGAATCGCTCGGCGACTCCAACTGGGACTTCTACCAGGCGGCCTTCGCGAAGCGGGCCGAAGCCCCGGCGACCGAACAGAATCCGGCGACACGGTGAGACCCATGGCCATCCGTCGCGGGACGATGTTGATCGGCGTGCTGTTCCTCATCGCGAGCGCCGCCCTGATCGCCCCCCGGGCCGGCGCCCAGCAGGCGGTCGAGCAACGGTTCGAGCAGCTCGACCGGCGCCTCACGGAGCTTCCCTATGATCTGCTCCGCCTTGGACTTCTTTCCTCGTGTGACCCGGCCGGGGCCCGAGGGCCCCGGCCGGGCGGCGACGTCGCGGGGCCTTCCGGGAGCCCCGCGATCACGACACATTGGCCCGCTCGCTAGCTGCCGAGCTTGCAGCACCCTTCGCAGGCGCCCTGCTCGCAGCAGCAGCACGTGCAGTCAACGCAGGTGCAGACGCCCTTGGCGCAGCAGCCGCAGCAATCGCACTCGGGGCACCGACCGTTCGGCCCGCCGGACAGCGGGGCCAGGGCCAGCGCGGCCCACAGGATCATCGCAGACATGGTTCAAGCTCCTTGGAAAAAGTGTGGAAAGAACGAAACGGAAGTCGGCCATGGCCGCTTCAGTTCCGCCACACTCCGTAGAGCACCCGCACCGGCCGCTGGGGCGGCTGCACCGTGGCCGCGGAAACCAGGGTCGCGGGCGGCACCATCGTCGTGAACGGGATCGCGGCGATGGCCGCCGGCATCGGCCCGCCGAGATCGTTCGGCGAGGTTGCCGGCGGCACCGCCGCCTCCGCACTGCGCGGCTCGAGCAGGCAATCGCAGCCCGTCTCGCCGTGGCGGCAGGACATGGAAAAGCCGTCAGCCGCATCGGCCACGGCCGTGGGCGAGTTGCCGCGGGGATCACTCCCCTGCGACAGCCCGTCCGGGATCGCGTTGCAGCACGATCCGCGGCCGTGGGTTGCGGCGACGGCAGAGGCGACGCCCGTGCCCGGGGAGCCCGGCGCGGCGATGCCGCGATCCAGACAGCCCGACGCACAGGCGCCGCAGACGCCCGGCGACACGGTCAGTGCGACGCTGAACAGGAGCGTGTGGGTCACGCGCGCGGCCCAGCCGCAGGACGCGAACGCCCCGCCTGCCGATGCCGTGCGTGCCACTCCCGCGAACATACGGGCCTCACTCCTGTCGATCGCGGCCGACGCTTGGGAATCGGCCACGACGTGTCGTCCATCCGACCGAGCCTGACGGGACGGCCACCTTCGGCTTCGGTCGCCTCGTCCAGTGGATGCTACGCAGCCGCGACGCCGACGGTTCCCGGCCGCGTGGATTCGTGCTTGCCACGGCCTTGAATCAGCGGGGTTGGCTGCGTGGACACTCCCCGACCACGGCTCGCCCGCGTTGCCGCGTCGCGCCGGCCTCGACTATCCTGCGGCTCCATTTTTGACGCCCGCCCCGCCCTCGGAGCACCACCCGCCCGATGATCCGGATTCATCCCTTCGCCGCCCTCCGCCCGTCTTCCGCCCACGCCGCCGAGGTGGCGAGCGATCCCTATGACGTGATCTCCACCGCGGAGGCCCGCGAGCGGGCGGCCGGCAAGCCCCGGTCGTTCCTGCACGTCGTCCGCTCCGAGATCGACCTGCCTCCCGAGACCGACGACCACGGCCCCGAGGTCTACGCCCAGGCGTCCCGGAATCTCGCACGAATGCTCGAGGAGGGCACGCTGGCCCGCGACCCGTCCCCCGGCCTTTACCTCTACCGGCAGGTGCGCGAGGGCAAGGCCCAGACGGGCGTGGTCTGCTGCGTCGAGGCCGCCCAGTACGACTCGGGTGAAATCCGCAAGCACGAAAAGACCCGGCCCGACAAGGAAGACGACCGCACGCGGCACTTGCTCGTCACCGCCTGCCACGCCGAGCCCGTCTTCCTCTGCTTCCGCGACCGCGCCGGCATCCTCCCCGGCGCGGGCACGTTGGCGGCCCGGATCGCGGCCGACGCGACGGGCACGCCGCTGTTCGACTTCGTGGCCCCCGATGGCGTGCACCACACGGGCTGGAAGGTGGCCGATGCCGCCGCCTACCTCGACGCCTTTCGCAGGCTCGATCTTCTCTATATCGCCGACGGCCACCACCGCTCGGCCGGCGGCTCCCGGGCGGCGGCCGCCTCTGGGAAGAGAAACCCGCGGCACACGGGTGGCGAGGAATACGGCCGCTTCATGGCCGTGGTCTTCCCGCACGACCAGCTGCGGATCCTGCCCTACAACCGCGTCGTCAAGGACTTGCACGGGCTGTCGCCTGAGCAGTTTCTGGACAAGCTGCGGGCGGTCGGCACCGTCAAGCCTGCCGCGGCCGGCACGCCGGCAGCGCGCGGCGAGGTGCTCGTCTACGTGAACGGCGGCTGGTGGTCGCTTGCCTTTCCGCCCGCCTCGATCGACCGCACCGACCCGATCGCGAGCCTCGACGTCTCACTGCTCCAGGATCGCGTGCTCGCCCCGATTCTCGGCATCGGCGACCCGCGGACCGACACCCGGATCGAGTTCGTGGGTGGCATCCGCGGTACGCCCGAGCTAGAGCAGCGGGCCGGCGCGAAGGGCGTGGCCTTTTCGATGCACCCCACGAGCCCCGACGAGCTGCTCGCGGTGGCCGACGCGGGCGAGATCATGCCCCCGAAGAGCACCTGGTTCGAGCCCAAGCTCCGGAGCGGCCTGTTCGTGCACGAGTTCGAGCGCATCCCCGGCGCGGCCGACATGTAGCCCCGATATGGGCCGCACGGGGCTGCCCATGCCCCGTCGCCGGACGTTCGCTCCGGGCATCCTGCCCTCCGC